>JAYTAU010000613.1:0-3000 GCA_043737375.1 Planctomycetia bacterium | reverse complement strand
AAACCGGCTGCCCAGCAGTCGGCCCCGGCGTATGAAGAGTCCGAGTACTCGTCGTCCGACGGCGATTATGGCAACAGCGGCGGTGGCGGCGACGATATTCCGTTTTAAGACGAATGTCGATTACGCTGCTGTTCCGGCTTAATAAGTCGGTAGGGAACTCGCTGTCGTGGAGTTCGAAAACGACGAGATACATTCATTCATCAACCAACGATTCCCTTTCAAGACCACCGATTAGCCATGCCACGAGCAACGACTGCAGCCGCCCTTCCCAAGCGTCGACAACGCCTCCAACGTGCCCAAAACGGCGGCATCGAATTACTTTTGATCCAATCGGTCGATCATCTCGGCAAGCAGGGTGAAGTCGTCGTGGTCAAGCGCGGTTACGCGATGAACTACTTGTTGCCGCAAGGTCTGGCCACGGTCGCCAGCGACCATCACAAGCGGATGGTCGAGAAGCACAAGGCGCGCCTGCAAGCCATCCAAAATCAACGTCTGGCCGGCCTGCGTCAAGTTGCCGATTCGCTCGCCAAGCAAAGCATCACGATCGAAGCCAATGCCAACGACGAAGGCCATCTGTACGGCTCGGTGGGTGCTGCGGAAATCGTCAAGGCGCTCAAACAGCAAGACATCACGGTCACTCCCGATCAGGTCCGACTCAAGGGCCCGCTCAAGGAACT
Organism: Planctomycetia bacterium; assembly: GCA_043737375.1. Taxonomy (GTDB): domain Bacteria; phylum Planctomycetota; class Planctomycetia; order Pirellulales; family JALHPA01; genus JAWXCH01. The sequence continues at coordinate 2,323 of JAYTAU010000613.1, read as the reverse complement.
GGGCCTCTACACCGTCTTGATTCATCTGGGTCACGAGATCGAAGGCGAGCTCAAGGTCTGGGTTGTGCCGACGGTCGCCGAAGAAATTCTCAAGGCCGAAAAGGACAAGAAAGACGCTGCAGATAAAAAGGATGCCGACAATCACGCTGCCGCGGAAAAAAGAGACGCTGAGAAAGCCGAAAAACGCGACGCCGCCGCCGCGAAAAAACCGGCTAAGTAGTTGTCTGCCTGCGCAGCCAATTACGAATTGCAAAGTACGAATTTCCAAGGTTGCCGTTCGTAATTCGCACTTTGTAATTCGTAATTCGTAATTGCCGCCAAGGAGGGCACTCATGGCCACGATCCAACGTGTTGATGACGGTCGTCGCGAACGCGATCGTAAGCCGGCCGTCACTTCCGAAATTCTCGACCGACAGCCGCCGCGCAATCTCGACGCCGAACGGGGTGTGCTGGGCAGCATACTACTGTTGCCCGATTGCTGCGACGACATTGCGCTCGTTCTGCGCGCCGACGACTTCTACGACGAAGCCAATCGCAAGCTCTATACGCACGTCGCCGAAATGCACTCGTCGGGCAGCCGCATCGACACCACACTGTTGGTCGAGCGTCTGCGGAATGCCGGCGATCTGGAGCTGATCGGTGGGATCGGGTATTTGGCCGAAGTCGCCCGCTCGGTTCCCAATGCTGCGCACGCGTTGTATTACGCCGACATCGTGCGCAACAAATCGACGTTGCGGCAGTTGATTCTCGGCAGTACCGAAATTTTGCGCGACGCGTACGACGAATCGGTCGAACCGCGCGAAATGCTCAGTCGGGCCGAAGAAAAAATCTTCGCCATTCTCGAAAACCGCGGCGGCAGCGAAGTCGCCGTGATTAGCGATATTTTGCACGAAGCCCTGGCCCGCATCGATGCTCGGATGAAAAGCGAACACGCCGTCGGCGGCATCGAGACGGGCCTGACCGATTTCGACGCATTGACCGGCGGCATGCACGATGGCGAGTTGGTAATTTTGGCCGCTCGCCCTTCGATGGGCAAAACCGCGCTGGCCATGAACATTGCCGAACATGTTGTGACCAACCTGAAAGTCGCTACGCTGTTTTGCAGTCTTGAAATGTCGTCGCTGGAGTTGGGCGATCGCTTACTCTGTTCTTCGGCCCGAATCAACGGCCATCGCCTGCGCAACGGCACGATCTCGAACGACGATCGCCGCAAGCTGATCGAGAAAGCGGCCGAGATCAGCATGGCTCCGTTGTATGTGGACGACAAACCGGGTCGCACCATGACCGAAATTGCCGCCGCTGCCCGCCGACTCAAACGCAAACAAAATCTCGGCCTGGTCGTGATCGACTATCTGCAACTTATCGAGCCTGACAATCCGAAGGATCCGCGACAAGAACAAGTCGCCAAGATCGCCCGCCGATTAAAAGGCTTGGCCCGTGAGTTGAAGGTTCCCGTACTTTGCTTGGCGCAGCTCAATCGTCAGGCCGAAGCCTCGCGTGATAACAAGCCCCGGCTCAGTCACTTGCGTGAATCAGGTGCCATCGAGCAAGATGCCGACGTGGTGATGTTCGTGCATCGCGAGGAATATTATCAAACCAACGAAGAGGATCGGGCGCGCGTCTCGGGCCAGGCAGAAATCATTCTGGCAAAACAGCGTAACGGGCCGACGGGCGACGTCAAACTGACTTGGCTGCATGAGTTCACGCGATTCGAGAATCTGGCCAACAAGCCCTACGACGAGTTCGAGAATTTCAACGGCGGCTTTTGACCACGCAGCCGCGCAGAGTTAAACCACGAAACACACGAACAACACGAAAGAAAAAATGAACAGGAGGTAACAGAGGAAACGGAGAGTGTCCCTAAATTGATTTCTCGTTCCCACGGTCTCGTTGAAACGCCACCGCGGCCTAGATTGCGTGTAGCCGCCGGACGCGGAGCGCCCAAGTTCACGCAAAGTGCGCGACAAGACAAAGCGCCTACCAAGCTGGCGAAGCTCTCATACGTCCGAAACGACGGTATATAAGCCGCGAATATTGCCAAATCGGTAGGCAATAATATTATCGACCGCAGCCCGCTCAAAATCAACGATGCCTGATTGAGCAAAGTTGCGGCGTCAAAACCAGTATCCTCCGTTACCTCTGTTTCCTCCTGTTCAATTTGCTTCCTTCCCTTTCGTGTCGTTCGTGTGTTTCGTGGTCTATCGCCTTTTTGCAGCATAAGGGGCGAACGAAAAATAACTTCCTCACAAAATCCTCTCCCTCTGGGAGAGGGTGGGGTGAGGGTCGGAAATATCGGGAAGTTATTTTTCGTTCGCCCCTAAGT
>JAYTAU010000612.1:0-18195 GCA_043737375.1 Planctomycetia bacterium | reverse complement strand
GCGGTGTTATTGGCAACGGTGAAACTTTGCGTCTCGAAGCGGTCGGCGAATGTGATCCCGGTTTGCTCGTTCAGTCGAGTCCAGACCGTGCCGTTGTTCGAGCCTTCCAACGCAAACCGCGTTGGGTCGCGTTCGGGTGAGTCGTTTGCCGAAGTTACCGTATAACGCGAGACTGCGTAGGCCGCCGTACCGGCGAAGTCGTAATTGAGATAGACCGGGTCCGCCAACGTGGGGTTGTGGAAACGCAGGACTTTAGTGTTCTCATCGTTGTCAAATGCTTGCGCGGGAGTTTCTCCGGCGGGTGACGTGCCTGGTGTCGCAGTGGCCGTGCCCCCTTCGGTCAAATCGCCCGAGGCAATATCCCAATCGGAGGTGACCTCGTAGATTTCGATGAAGGCGATCTTGTTGTTCTCGGCACCAGGGGCGTTGCTGATCGTCAATCGTTCGTCGACAACATCGACGATCGCCGTGCCGGAAAAGAAGCGATTGGTGTCGGTCGGCGTGCCTTGCACTGCCAACGCACCTTCGACGTTGACAGCGTAGAATCCGTCGAAATTGCCGGCATCACCCATCACAACGCGGACACGATACGTAGCGTCGGGAACCTCGATTTCCCAAAAACCTGCTTCGCCCGGCTTCTGCATATGCATCAGCGTGTCGTAGCGCTGATCGAGCGAAGCTGGATTGTCGCGGTCGCGCCCATGGGCTGTTAAATCGATGTTCCAGCCATAGATGAACCCGTTGCCGCGATCGGTGTAGATGGCACCAGAGTCCGCCAAATAGCCCGGCGGAGTCGGAGCCGCAGCCGATTGAAAGTTGATATTCGCAAAATGGATATCAAACGCGAGCCGCTGCTCTAGCGATTCGAACTTAAGTTGGCGATTAGTGCGATTTCGTAAAGCCCGATGTTGTCGAGCGGATTGGCGCAGCGCCTGACGGTGCAATGACTTTTTCATAGCTCCCCTGTTACCTTAAGAGAATGCCGGACCTGTTCCCTGTGATCCAGCAGTACTTGAGGGTAGCTACGGGCTACGGATTGTGCAACTTTGCGGTCGCCATCGGGGGGAAAAAGTTGAAAATTTAGGTACAAAGTATAATTTTGGTCATCGCTAGACGGGTAGAGTCTGCTAGCCAACAATCGCCTGCGAGGAACTCTCGACACAACGGGGCGTGAGGGTTCTGACCGACTCCGCTTACCGCCGCGTTCGCGTCACCAGCGTGCCGTTGTCGGCCACGCTAAACAGCGGACGATAAGGACTGCAGCCGGCTTTCAGCGCACCATCGCGGCAGATGTACCACGCCAGGTTGATACCGATGTTCCACGATTCGCTCGATTCGATCGTCGAGTCTTCCTGCGGCGAGATGTAATTGAAGTTGCCTGTCAGATCCCAGTCGCAAGCGATCGGCAAGCGAAAGTCGCCGCCGAAAATGCCATCCGAATCGCCGGTGAAGCCGCCCCACAGCCGGCCTTCTCCGCCGCCCAACAAGCGTCGACGATAGAAGAACGCGTACTGGTCCACGGTTTCGTAGGCGATGATCCCACTGGTGCCGGCCGTGTCGGGTTGATAGTCGCCGACGTTCGACGCAAACAAAAAGCCGAATTCATGCCCGCGAAACAAGTAGCTCAATTCGCCGCGAACCTGCGAGACATCGAAATCTTCTTCGAATTCATCGAACAGATGATCGTAGACCACGCCCCATTGCCAACCGCAGCCGCTCATTTGTCGCTGAAAGAAACCGGTGGTCAAAAAGAATTGAGACCGCTCGTCTTGAAACCGCACCGAGTCGTTGAAGTCGCTTTGCACGGCCGCTCCGCCGAGCTGAAAGCCGATACCGTATTCGTTCCAGAACGGGCTCGACCAGTTGATGCCCTCTTGAAAACCGAAGTTGCCGTTTTGGCTCTCGTCGACCGAATTCTTGAAACCATGCACGCCGCCGAATACCGACAGATCTTTCGCAAAGTACCAGTCGCTACAGGGACCGCAGTTGTTGCATCCGCCGCAGTTGCCATGACCGCAACGACCTCGATCGCACGCGTCGGGCCGGCAGCCACCGTAGCAATGGTCGTTGCGACGGCCTCCGTAGTGTACATCGCCACGTGCATGGTTAGGGCCAATCGAACCGCGCACAATGGGAATCGGTGCGGGCAAAACCTCTGGGCCGCTCCCCTGATGCAATGCATCCTCGTGCAGCATGTCTTCTTGCAGTATGACGTCGTTGTTTGCAGCCACGCGCATATGATCGTACGATGTTGCGCGATTGATCGAGCGATGCGATCGGGCGGGGCGCGACGTTTGTTGTCGCGCATTCGGAGCCGGCGATTCGAGATCAACTTCTTGGTAATCGGCCCGGGCCGAGTCGCCGTAGTCGGTGTCGGAGTTCGGACGTCCGACGCCATGGCCCGTTACCCGCACGTTTTGCGCAGTGTCTTCGAACTCGGGCAAGAGCCGCGGTTCGCCGGGCGAGCGTTGATACGAAGGCGTTGTGGAATTGGCTGCCGGACGGCTGCCTGTGCGTTGCGTTGCAGGGGGAGATTGCAAATCGCGAGGATACCCGGCCCCGGAAAATCCGTAGGCTGGTGCCGCGGAGCGATCGACCGATCGCGTTTGACCATGCGCCTGCAGCGCGCAAATCGACGCTAGCACGGCGATAAACATCAGCAGCGTGAAGCTGCGCAAATTACCAGCGTGGCGCAAGCCGCAACGGGGGTGCACTGTTTTGAAACGGCGCATCGGGCAAAACCTCGATCAAGTGCTAGCCCCCCTGGCTGCGCATGAATACGAGTTGGCGAGAAGAATATCGACTACGGAAGGCCGGAACATTGAGAAAAGTTTGCCCAACCGGCAAAATTACAGCCGAGTCACTGAGGACACAGAGCAGAAGGCAGGTTGTAAGCCGCGAATAAACGCGAATAGGAAGGGAGTTTTACGATTAACTCGATGGGTCGCCCAACCATCTATTGCAACTACAAGATTTTTATCTTGGTCTATTATGATTTCAGCCGAGACGCTTTGGTCTGCTGTTTCGATTCGCGTTTATTCGTATCCATTCGCGGCTATCACTTTTTGTATTTCTCTGTGTTCTCGGTGACTTGGCGGTTCAGCTGTCCGTCGAAGCTAGCTGGCTCTGAACGCCTGTTCCAAGTCGGCTTGCAGATCCTCCACCGCTTCGAGTCCGACCGAGAGCCGAATCAACCCGTCGGTGATCCCATTGGCCGCGCGAGCGGCCGGATCGTAGCTGGCATGCGACATCGACGCCGGCTGTTCGATCAGCGATTCGACCGAACCCAAGCTCACGGCCAATTGAAACAACTTCGTCGACTCGACCACCCGCTTGGCGGCAGCGAAGCCGCCGCGCAGTTCGAAGCATAGCATTGCTCCAAAACCATGTTGCATCTGTCGACGTGCGACCGCGTGATTGGGATGAGTCGCTAAACCAGGGTACAACACGCATTGGACCAGCGGATGCTCCAGCAGGTATTCGGCCAGCGCCGCCGCGGTGCGGCTTTGCTCACGCACGCGAAGATCGAGAGTTTTCAATCCGCGCGAACAGAGAAAGGCTTCCAGCGGGCCCATCACCGCGCCGGTCGCGTTTTGAATGTAGTGCAATCGATCGAACAGCGCCGGATCGCGCACGACCAGCGCACCTCCCAACACATCGCTATGGCCGCCAATGAACTTTGTTGCCGAGTGCATGACGATGTCGGCGTCGTGTTCCAAAGGGCGCGTCAACACAGGACTGGCAAACGTGCTATCGACGCCCAGCAGGCAGCCATGTCGATGCGCGATCGCGGCACAGCCCGCGATGTCGGCGATCGAGAGCAACGGATTGCCGGGCGTTTCCAGCCAAACCAGCTTGGTCTGCGGGCGTATGGCTTGCTCGATCGCCGCGGCATCGCCCATGTCGACCAGCGTGACTTCGATGCCGGCTTTGTCGCAGACGTTGTGCAACAGCCGGTACGTGCCGCCGTAAATATCTTGCCCGGCCAACACATGGTCGCCGGCTCGCAACAACATCGTTACGCAGTGCGTGGCTGCCATGCCCGATGAGAACGCCAACGCGCTACAGCCGGATTCGAGTGAAGCGAGCGTACGTTCGAAACTTTTTCGCGTGGGATTGGCTGTGCGCGAATAATCGAACTCGCCCCATTCGCCCGCGCCGGGCTGCACGAACGTCGACGACATGTGGATCGGGCTGACCACGGCGCCCGTCGCCGGATCAGGCTCGTTGCCGACGTGAATGGCGCGGGTGCGGAAGTGCATGAACGAATGGGGAGGGAGGAATGGGGAGTGATAGTCAGAGCCCTGGCGTCCTCGCCGGGTGATTCGAAAGGGGTGAACGCTCAAAGCGTGAAATGAACGACCGAATTTGCGTGATCAACGGCTCGCGACGACGCTTCGATTTGTATCGGTTGATTAGCGGTGCGGCCAACGGCCCACCCGTGGAGTAGTGAGTTTACTGGTTGGCTGCAGGAGTAACCGATGCAGTGGCCGCGCGCGGCTTCGGCTGCGTCCGATCGAGGGCTTGTGCCAAATCGGCAATTAGATCGACCGAGTTTTCGATGCCGCACGCCAATCGGATCATGTTGTCGGGGATGCCGAATCGCTTGCGATCGGCCGGCGGTTGCTCGTAATAACTCATGACCAGCGGTTGCTCGATCAACGATTCGACGCCGCCCAAACTCGGGCCGATGCGCGGTATATGCACCGCATCGACCACGTCGGCCGTTTGTCGCCAATCGGCGTCTTTAACCAAGAACGTGATCAGACCGCCGAAACCGCGCATCGTTCGCTGAGCAACTTCGTGGTAGGGATGCGACGGCAGGCCCGGATAATAAACGCGTTCGATCCGCGGGTGCGCATTCAAAAACTGCGCGACCGCCAGTCCGTTTTCGTTGTGGCGTTGCATGCGAAGTTCGAACGTCTTTAGCCCGCGCTGCAGCAAGTAAATGTTTTGTGGAGAATTGATCGAGCCCATGATGCCGCGCAGTTTACGGATCGGCTCGAGTTTTTTTTGGCTGCCGATCAAGGCCCCGGCCAGCAGGTCGTTATGTCCGCCGAGATACTTGGTCGCCGAATGCAGCACGTAATCGATCCCGGCTGCCAGCGGGTTAATGTTGTAGGGTGTCCCCAGAGTGGCGTCGATCAATGTCTCCACGTGATGTCGTTTGCCGATCGCCGCGAATCGATCGAGATCGACAATGCTGAGGTGCGGATTGGTCGGCGACTCGCTGATCAGCAGTTTGGTGTTGGGCGTGATGGCCGCTTCCATCGCTTCGTAATCGCAGGCTTTGACCTGTCGTGTAATGACACCAAATCGCGACATGTGTTTGCTGCAAAACTCTCGGCTCCGATGGTAGCATTCGTCAAAGAAAATAACTTCGTCGCCGGCGTTCAGTTTGGTCATCAACAGCCCGACGAGTGCGGCCATGCCGGTCGAGAACAACAACGCGGTTTCGCCGCCGTCGAGCGCAGCCAATTTGCGTTCGACGACCTTTTCGCTGGGGTTGCCGTAGCGGCCGTATTCTTCGCGCGGCAATTTTTGTTCGATAAAGTCGATCACCGACTGCGTATCGGTGAAGGTATACGTAGAGGCGGCAAAAATCGCATCGGTAATTGCGTCGCCGTATTTTTGGCGATCTTCGCCCGCATGGACGGACAACGTCGAACCGCCCAGCGGCGGCAGCGCAGGCTGTTCACCGTCGACCGCATCGGCGGGGGTGGTCTGGTTCGGCAAATTAGTCAGCCGTTGGCGAAACCGCTTCGCATGTTCGGCAGCATGAATTGCAGGGTCGAATTCAGAGTTCATCGATGGATCCTCATCGCAACGCCTCGATATATTGCCTACACCATTGGCGGGGCGTGCGTACCAAAAAAAAGCCGCGCTATTGCACAGGGGGTGCTTGGCGCGGCTGGCTTTGGTCAAGTTGATCGCGTGCTTCGATAACAGCAGTTCGTCGCGATGGCACTTTAGCAGTGGTTGGCTGCAAGCGGCCGCAAATCCCGTCTGCTGAATCCTACTCGATGAAAGCGAGGTCTGCAAGCAATTCCCACCTCGTTCACTCTGTTTTGGAAATTGATCGTCATCGGTAGACGTTCGCACCTCGCGGCGCTTAAAATAAAGTCCTACCACGCTGGCACCATCATTCTGTAACTTCGGGTTGACCTCGCCGTGCCGATAAACTGCCAGTACCGACGTTTTGCAAGCCCTACTGCCGCGCATGGCATACCTGCCGGCCAGTTGTTGATCGGATTGCTGATTGCGTTGTTCGCCCAAGCGGCCGTTGCGCAGCCGCTCGGTAATCCATTTGCCCAGCCGACGGTTGTGTTCAAATCGCGAGAGATTCACTCGCGGCCGGTTTCGGTCGGGCGAAATGAATCGACTCGCATCGAAACGATGCCCGTCGAACCCGCGCAAATTGCCCGTTGGGTGGCTGCGCTGGGAGATTCGAACTTTCGCGTTCGCGAGTTTGCCGAGAAGCGATTGGTTCGTGCCGGATTGGCAACTGAACCAGCTCTGAGCGATGCGGCCGAATCGAGCGATTTGGAAGTTCGCTATCGCGCGCAACGTGTACTGGAGGTGGTCCGACAAGCTCATCTCGACCGGCTACTGGTTAGTTTTGTCGAAGGCGGAGCTATCACCGACGAAAGTGTTCTGCCCTGTTGGGCCAAGTTTCGCGAATTGCTGGGAGACGAACCCCACCTGCGTGAACTGTATGTCGGCATGTTGCGCAGCGAGCGGCGACTGCTCGAGCTTTGTGAGCAGCGGCCTAGTGGGGTGGCCGAAGTGTTTCGTCGCACATCACAAGCGGAAGAGCTATGGAGCTCGCATCGACTGATCGAATTGAATTCCGCGGAAACTTTGCCGGCATTGTTGTTCGTGGCCGGCGATCCGCGCGTCCAGCTCGATGAACGTTCGGCGGAATTGATTTGCTCGGTTTGGGAGTATTCGAGCGAAGCGCTGGACCAGTTTGACCGGCAGGCGGTCAAGCTGCTATTGAGCCGCTGGCTCGAACATCCTGGCAGCAAAATCCCGACGTCATCGCAGCTCATGTTGGCGGCTCGCTATCAATTGTCAGCCGGATTGAAACCCGCGATCGAACAATTGAAAGCAAGCGGCAAATTGGAGCTTGAATACTCGGCCTTCGTCGTTTTATCGCAATCGGGTCGCATCGAACACTTGCCGCTACTCGAAAAGTACTTTCGCAAGTCGCGGGTGTGTCATTACCTGGAATTGCCATCGCGTGAGATCGCCATCGAATGTCGCGACGCAGCCTTGTCGACCGCGGTGCAATTGACCGGCCAAAAGTTGGATGACTATGGTTTTATCACCGCTGATGACCCCGATACCAAGCTGACGGTGCATGCGTTCTCGAATCACGCCGATCGCGGCCGGGCATTCAAAAAGTGGACGGCGTGGGCAGAGAAAAACAGTAAGCAGGATGGCGCAGCGAAGGGCAACATCTCCAAGGTCGAAGAATTGGGAGAAGTTGAGGACGAACAGCCGATCTCGGTGAAGGAATGGATGATCCGACATCGTGAAAAGCCATAGTTATCTTCTCGTTGCAGTCTGAAGTACATTTTCTGAGAGCGATGGTCCATGAAAAATTCAATAGCGGCTAGTTTCGTTTTGGTCTGTTTCTTCGCGCTGCTGACAAAGTGTTCACAGTCATTCGCCGATCCAGTAGCTACCCCAAGTCTTGATCCCGCCGACGCTCCCTCCGCTGCCGAGATCGCACAACTGATCGAACAACTCGGTCACAAAACGTTCGCTCAGCGCGAGGCATCCGCCAATCAGTTGGTTCAACTCGGCAGCTCGGCACGTCCCGCGATTCGAACAGCGTTGAAAAGCGCCGATGCCGAAGTTCGTTGGCGTGCCAAGCGAATTCTCACGGTCATCAACGAGCGCGATTTTCAGGATCGATTGACCGCGTTTGCCGCCGACATCAACGACGAGCATAAGTTGACCATGCCCGGCTGGACGCGATTTCGCAAGGTAATCGGCGATCAACGCGACGCTCGTGAGTTGTTTGTCGAAATGCAACGCGCCGAGCCCAAGTTGCTCGATGCACTCGAATCGCAACCCGAGTCGATCAACGACCTGTTGGGCGATCGAGTTCGCGAAATTTCGATGAACGCCCAGTTTGGCAACATCAACATGCGTTCTCCGACCGGCTCGGTGGGTGCGACCGCGGCGATGCTGTTCGTCGGTTCGGATAGTGCGATCACAATTGCCAACGACGTGGCCTTGCAACTCAGCTATTCGATTCAACAGCAACCCCAATTGATTTCGCAATTCAATTCGCCGCGCGGCACGTTGCTGAAAAAACTGCTCGGGCAATGGGTCAGCCGCGAAACCCAAGACGCGCAGCTAGTCTGGCAGAACGTCTCAATGGCCACGAACTATAACTTGCCCGAGGGACTACCATTGGCGCGGGCCGCATTGGCAAAAGCCAATTTGCCGCCGCATGTCAAGCAGCAAACGATCATGCTGTTGATGCGCAACGGGTCGAAGCGTGATATCGCGATTCTCGAGCCGCTGCTGCAAGACACGGCGCTGATTTCGACATTCAACGCCAAAGGCCTGATCGACACGGACACCGTGAAGGTGTCGGACATGGCGATGGCAGCGATGATTCAAATGGCCGGACAAAAACACAAAGAGTTCGGCATGGAGCGCGCGCAGGTCGCAAACAACACCGGAATCCAAATTCAAACGATTTCGTTCAAAACCGAGGATGATCGGCAGGCAGCCATCAAGAAATGGTCCGCCTGGTGGGCCGAGCATCAGGGGGAGTTTAAGGGGGAAAGCACGCCGGTCGACGGTAAGAATGCAAGAGATGCAAAATAGCGATTGCAGTAGGAATTAATACTTCGGCAAAGGTCGTCACTGTTTCAGGTGCCAACGATGACGATCAATGCAGTTGATATCTTATCGATTCTCGATCGATGTTGTGATGCCTGCACGTTCCCAATGTTGGACAATAGCTACATTTATCTGGCAGCTACGCGCCTTTCGCTTTTCCGATCGAAGGTGGACTGGGCGATTGTAATTGAGGTATTCGGATTTTCGCCACGAGCGGGTCTGCCCGATACCTGCATTCAGACGTTCGCTAGCCATTTGCACGATCGCAATTCTCTTGATAATTATGTCAGTCGCGAAGCATACGAGAATTACCTTGCTTACAATCCCCACAATGAATCCCGTTGTGTAGGTCCAATACAACCGGGTGATTGGCAAGACGAGGAAGACTTAAAGTTCGTGGCCGACGGATCGAACGAAGTTTTTGTTCGTGAAAAGGCTATTGAGCTGCCGAGCGTAAATGAGTACACGCGCTGTGGAATAAACTTGGAACAGTCGTCCAGAGTCCAAGTATTTGAGTTGTGCCGATTTCTCGCAGGCTTTAGGCGAGACCAGGTACTGGCGACGCCGCAAGAACGAAGAGCCAGCATCCTCCCGAATTTAGAGCAAATTTTGCAGTTGGAAGAGTGGCATCACCCGAACGTGGTTGACCAGGACGAACGTCCTAGCGGCTCAGAAACATTCCAACAAATTGCCAAAGTATTAGCGACGGGCAACGTAGATTTTTACCATCCTTCGCAACCTCCCAACACGCATTGGCGAAACTGGCCTGAGGGAGGATCGCTATAAATTCGGAATCGCCAAAAGGTCGGACAAGCTCAGACCGCCACCAAACGTCCATTCCTGACGAATCCCATCTTGACTCGCTCGAGCAACTTTGCGACAAGGGCGGATCGTTTCTGTCTGCTGAGTTTGATTTAAGCTGTGAAAACGAAGACGGAATGAATTCCGTCCTACGGTCGATCGCGCTTGCGCAAGGATGTGCGCCCATGAAATATTATTCGCCTACCTGTTTGGCCCGCTGCCTTTTGCTGTTGCTAGTCATGGCCTGTTCGTCGGGCTGTCGTAGTCCGTATGCCTCGGATCAGGGAGCTTTGTACGGCGGTTTAGGCGGCGCGGGACTGGGCGCGCTGATCGGCAGTGCCTCGGGCAACACGGGTGCCGGAGCGTTGATTGGTGCTGGAGCCGGCGCGCTGAGCGGCGCGCTGGTGGGTGGCGCGCTCGACGATCAAGAGGCCCGCAATCGTGCCCTGATCGAACAACGCATCGGCCAGGCTTTGCCGCAAGGCAGCGTCACTCCCAACGATATCGTGCAAATGACCCGTGCCGGCGTCGCGCCGGAACTGATCGTCAACCATGTGCAATCGGTGGGCGCGGCCGGCCCCCTGCAAAGCAACGATTTGATTTTTCTATCGCAACAGGGAGTCGACCCGCGTGTGATTCAGGCTATGCAAGCACCGCCGATTCGCTTGGCCTCGGCTCAGCAGCCGGTGATCGTTCGCGAAGTCGGCCCGCCGCCGATTATCGTCGAAGAGCGCTACTACGACCCCTGGGGACCGCGGCACTATCATCATCATCATCGCCGGCACTGCCCGCCGCCGCACGGCGTAAGCTGGGGCGTGAGCGTGGGACACTAAGCAATCGCGATATAATGTGCTGATTGTTGTTTTTCTCGTACCTACGCTCCGCGTTGGAATGCTTCTCCAGACGCTCTGCGTCCAGTCATCGGTAGCCCTAAGCACCGTTGATTGCTCGCTTCCGATGCAAGGCCATGAAAGCGTTCCCACACCTAACGTGCGGACGGGTGGTCCCCACGCAACTCCCCGCGCCTTGAATTCCCAGCATTCTCTCGCTCCCTGCCGATCAACGATCGAACCGGTCCCACAGACACTCCGTATCGGTAGTAAGAAGGCACTTCCCATTCTCTTTATTCGGGCGGTTGCCAGGGACAAATAATCACACGGTTCAACTAGGAGATTCACGATGAAGCTACGTAAGTTTGGTACCGCATGGGCGTTTGGGTCAGCCGCAGTCTGCGGTGCGTTGACCCTGGGCCTGGCATTTTCGCAGCCCGAGGTTACAGGTCAGGAACAGCAGCTACGCGACACCAGCCGTGCCGCTGAAACATCACGTGCTTCGGCCCCCGTGCCCGAGCGAGTCGCCGCACCGGCCGTCGCCAACGCCAAGTCGTTGTCGCTTGCGTTCCGATCGGCCGCTGAAAAAGCCACGCCGTCGGTCGTTAAGATCAGCGCGCACACCAATGCCAAAGCGGCGGTCAAAGGCCTGGCAAAACGTGGGGCCAATCCGTTCAAAGGCACGCCGTTCGAACACATACTGCCTGAAGGTTTCGAGGGAATGGAAGGTATGGAAGGGGGCCGAGTTCCTCAACGCGATGGAGTGGGCTCGGGCGTGATTATCGATGCCGGCGGGATCGTGATCACCAACAACCACGTGGTCGAAGGGGCCGATGTGGTTACCGTCAAACTGACCGACGGGCGCGAGTTCAAGGCGACCGACATCAAGACCGACCCTGCGAGCGATCTGGCCGTGCTGCGTCTGAAGGATGCCAAGGATTTGCCGTTCGCAAAGCTCGGCAATTCCGACGATCTTGAAACGGGCGATTGGGTGATCGCAATCGGTAATCCGTTCGAGCTGGAAACGACTGTGAGTGCCGGCATCATCAGCGGCAAGGGCCGCGAGCTCAGCCGCATTCGCCGCGCTAAGTTTCTGCAGACCGATGCGGCCATCAACCCGGGCAACTCGGGCGGACCGCTGGTCAATCTCGATGGCGAAGTGGTCGGCATCAACACGGCTATCGCCAGCAGCAACGGCGGATATCAGGGAATCGGTTTCGCGATTCCGGTCAATCTGGCGAAGTGGGTCACGACTCAACTGATTGATCGCGGCAGCGTGCAACGCGGATACTTGGGCGTCGGCATCGATCAGCTCAGCAATGAGTTGGCCGAAAAGCTGGGTGCCAAGCGTGGCGAAGGGGTCGTCGTCACCGAAGTCATGCCCAAGTCGCCGGCTGGTGTCGCGGGTGTCCAAGAAGGCGACGTAATTGTTCGCTTCAATAATCAGGTCGTGCGGAATCCTCGTGAATTGCAAGAACTGGTCGAACGTACCACGCTCGATTCCAAGCAATCGCTGAGTGTGTTACGTGACGGAACGACTAAGAGTCTGTCGGTTACCGTCAAAGCTTTGCCCGAGAAAGTGGCCCGTGCCGACCGCAGCGACGAACAACCGGCTGAAGAACAGCCGAGCAAGCTCGACAGCTTCGAAGACAAGAAATTGGGCTTCGAAGTCGCTGATCTGTCGAGTGACGAAAACCAGGGTGAAGCAAGCGAAGGGGTCGTCATTCGCAAAGTTGAAGACGACGGCCCGGCCGCTCAACAGGGGCTGCGAGCAGGCATGGTGATTCGCAAGGTCGGTCGAACCACGGTCAAAAATGTGCAAGAGTTCGCTAAGGCGGTCAAAAAAGAAACCGATGCCAACGGCGTGCTGTTGCAGGTTCGCACCCAAGGCGGCAACCGCTTTGTCGTGGTCAAGCCAGTGCAAAGTTAAGTTGGGTGGAATCGAAAACGTTATCCCCGGCCTCCACGCCGGGAGAGATTTGTCGACGGATTTAGTTACCCGGTTCTGAAGACCGGGCTAACAAAGTTGCCATTTAGCTACGCCAGCCACGAGCCGCCTCCAAGCGTCTCGTGGCTGTTTTGTTAGGTGGCATCAGATTGCGGCTTATGCATACGTCGCGGTCGGCGAGCATATTTTTGCCCCGCATTGCCGTTCCGACGATCGCTTGCAGTCGCTACAGTCCGCCAAATCGGTGGCGCGTTACCCCGAAAACCGCTAGGTTGCCTGGGTCTCGGCCTTGACTGGGGTTTTGCCCCATCCAACAATGTTGGCGTAGGGATGCAGTAAGGGTCGTTACGCCTGAACTGGCCGGTTTTTGCCAGTCTGATTTTCGGTCGGTCATTTGGTGTAACGACAGGTATCAACTTTTTGCGTGCGGTTGGGCTGTTCCCGGTCGAATGTCGCAACGAGTCGGCGTATTGTTCGAAGCTGGTAAAATACCGCATGGGTCATTACGACCCGTTGGCCCTTCAATCCATCGCTCATGTCACACGTACCCCGATTTGCGGTCGGTACCATTCAGCCCACGGCGGATCTACAAATGATCCTGTGGGCACTAATGGACGCGATGGATCGCGAGGGGGTTCGCGTACAAAGTTATCGTTCGCAAGCCTGTTTTGCCCCGGTCGATGCCGCCACTTCCATCACGGGGGTCAACCCTCGGCACTTGGATAGTTGGCTGATGTCGCCCGAGCAGTGTCGCCGGTTGTTCCTGCGATCGGCTGGGCAAAGCGACTTAGCGGTGATTGACGGACAGTTCGATTCGGCAGTCAACGGTTCCAACCCCGGCGGCCGGCTTGAGCCGCTTTGTCAATGGTTGGGGCTGCCGCGCATCGCCGTCGTTGATGTGACGCAACTGGCGAACTGTCACTTGCCAATTCGACCTGAACGTGCCGCCGGACTGTTGCTCGACGGCGTTGCCGATCGACACGATTACTATCGCTGGCAAACGGTCATCGAGTCGCTATGGGGCATCCCCGTGTTGGGCGGATTACCGCTACTCTCGCCAGTTCGCGATGCCGTTCGCCGGTTTGGTCCCGGCGACACGCCTGCACGCGATTTGTGCCGCAGCCTGGGTAACGAACTGCTGCGTTATTTGTCCCCAGCCAAAATTTTAAAGATCGCATCGCACGGCGATTTTTCGTCGATCGAGACCGGCGGCGATCACCCCGACAGTGATGAATTAGAGTTTAGCGATGTTCGCATCGCCGTGGCCTACGACGACGCGTTTCACTGTTATTTTCCGGACACGCTCGAAGCGTTGGAAGCCCGCGGCGCAACGGTCGTTGATTTCTCGCCATTGCGCGATGAGGCTTTGCCCGCCGATACCGACTTGGTTTACATCGGTTGCGGTCACCCCGAGCAATTCGCGGGGGCACTTACCGAAAATCATTGTCTGAAGTTGGCATTGCGCGACCACTTGTGTGCGGGGAAGCGGTTCTATGCCGAAGGGGGCGGGCTGGCTTACCTCTGCCAAAACATGGTCTTATCGACGGGCCAGTGGACTCCGATGTTGGGCATTCTGCCTGGCATCGCTCGCCAAAACAGCCAGGTCGAATTGCCTCGCCCGGTCGAAGTCGCATTATCGCGCGACACCTGGCTCGGACAGCAAGGCACCCAAGTTCGTGGATACTTGAACGAGAGTTGGTCGATCGAGCCTGACGGCCGTCTCAGCTCACTTGCCCAGAACGCCGGTCACGAGTTCGATTTAGTCGGCCGGCATCAAGCGATTGGCAGCCGGTTGCATTTGAACTTCGCCACTCAGCCGAAGTTGTTGCAAGGGTTTTTGCAGCCTTGCCCGGCGGCCCTGGCCTGGGCCGGCGCACGTTAGCGGCTCAGTGGATCTTGCCGAGTGCGAATCAAACCAGGCTCAGTCCCCGGCTTTGCCGGATGACGGGCTGCGCAATTGGAATGAATTCAGGGTTCGCTGCTCGACATAATCATTGTTCCCCTTTATCACACGTCGATCACAGGCAGCCCCACATAGAGCTGAAGCACCTGGCTTTGCACTTTGATCGCTCGCAGCAAAATCCAAATTTGTTCGGAAGTGAAACTTCGCGGATCGGTGCGGGCAAGGTTCTCCAGCTCTTCGGTCATGGCCGCGTGCTGATCGGTCGCGGCCTGCAGCTTAAGTCCCATCTCTTGCCAGGCCCGGCAGAGTCGGTTGTTGTCGTTCAACAAATCGACATTGTCGACGACGTTGGTCAACAGTAGGCAGAGCCTCGCCACGTCGCGTGGCAACGCATTCGGCTCGAGCCCTTCAATCTTCTCAGCGAGTTCGTGACAGTTCATGGCGCTGTAACCGTGAGGAACAAATGGTGCCGACAGTAATCGAATCCGACATATATTATGAACCCCGGCGCGCGTTTGGCGTCGGGCGATCTCGCCTGTCAACTAAATTGTAGCTTGCAAAATTGGTCGGAATAAACGATTTTAACGGCGGTAGCGAGCGAACCAGCCGACAACTTCAGCTGTCGATTTCGAGGCTTTAACAATACCCATCCAAACCCGAAGCGTCAGCGAGAAAATTCCGGCAATTTGTCGTCTGCCCTCGCTAACGCTTCGCACCCAAAGTTAGGCCTTTTTATTGCGGTATCTCGGACTTTAAAGCAAGCATACAACCTTATGGCCGAACTTGGCGTCAACATCGATCACGTGGCCACGCTGCGACAAGCCCGGCGGACGTACGAACCCGACCCTGTTTGGGCTGCCGCCTTGGCCGAGTTTGGCGGGGCCGATTGCATTACCGTTCATTTGCGCGAAGATCGCCGCCACATTCAAGATCGCGATATTGAAGTGCTACGCAAGACGGTGACGGTCAAACTGAACATGGAGTTAGCTACCAACTCCGAGGTGCTGGCAATCGCTTGTCGGCTACTCCCCGATCAGGCCACGTTGGTGCCTGAACGTCGCGAAGAGGTCACGACCGAGGGGGGACTCGACGTGGTGCTGCATCGGGCCGCCGTGGGCGAAGCCGTCAAGCGACTCCAAGGCGCGGGCATTTATACCAGCCTGTTTATCGACCCCGACGAGCGGCAGATTGCGATCTCGCATGAATTGGGCGCAGACGCAGTCGAGCTGCATACCGGCAGTT
Source organism: Planctomycetia bacterium (assembly GCA_043737375.1). Taxonomy (GTDB): domain Bacteria; phylum Planctomycetota; class Planctomycetia; order Pirellulales; family JALHPA01; genus JAWXCH01. Next base: position 2,606 of record JAYTAU010000612.1, on the reverse strand, counting down.
ACGCATTGGCCAAGAGCGGCAAGCCACACGACGACGAACTAATCAAACTGGTGAACGCGTCGGCACTGATTCGGCAAGCCGGTATGCGACTACACGCCGGACACGGGCTGAACTACCAGAACGTGCGGCCGGTCGCGACGATTACGGACATGCACGAATTGAACATCGGGCATAGCATTGTCTCGCGGGCCGTGATGGTGGGGTTTCAGCAGGCGGTTCGCGAAATGAAATCGCTGATGTAATCGGGGTCAGGGATCGGGGGTTAGGGACCGAAACAGCGAGCGACCGGGTTTATCCGGGCCCCGTGGCTCGTTGTTAATTAAGCACGGCGGCTAGCAAATCCCTCCTTCGCGCGTACTCGTAGGAAGTCTCGCATCTTTACAGCAGCGCCGTTTGTCTTTTATAGTGAGTCCGTAATCATCGGACTCGGGGCACTGACGTACCCCGCTCGCCCAATTTCCTCCGCGTCCCCAGCCCCTGACCCCAGATCCCCGACCCCTCTGCCACATGCCCACCAAAGGCGAAGCGTTTGCCGGACTTTCAGTCGCTATCACCACGCCGTTCAAGGATGGCGAGCTCGATGTGCCGTTGCTGAAAACGCAGATCGAATTTCAAATCGTTGCCGGCACCAATTGCATCTGCCCCGTCGGTACCACCGGCGAATCGCCGACGCTCTCGCACGACGAGCATGAGCGAGTTATAGCCACGGCGGTCGAGATCGCCGGCGGTCGCATCAAAGTCATGCCAGGGACCGGTTCGAACAGCACCCGCGAGGCCCTGCGGCTCACAAAGTGGGCGGCCAATAAGGGGGCCGACGCTGCGTTGGTCGTCGCGCCCTATTACAATAAACCCACGCAAGAAGGGTTTTACCAGCACTTCAAAGCCCTGGCCGAAGCGGTCGGCATTCCGATCTGCGTCTACAACATTCCGGGACGCACGGGTAAGAACATCGAGCCCGAAACGATCGCTCGCATGGCCGAACTGCCGAACATTAGCATGGTCAAAGAGGCGACCGGCTCGCTGGATCAGGCATCGCAAACGTTGGCTTTGACCAATCTGACGTTACTCAGCGGCGACGATAGTCTGACGCTGCCGTTGTTGAGCATCGGCGGGCGGGGCGTGATATCGGTCGTCGGCAACATCGTGCCAAAAGATATGTTGGCTCTGTTGGCTGCATGGGAAGCCGGCAACGTGGCCGATGCCCAGCGCTGGCATCGCAAACTGTTCCCGCTCTGCCGCGACATGTTGGGGCTTGCCTCCAATCCGATCCCGCTCAAGTGTGCCATGAAACTGTTGGGCCGCGACACGGGCGAACTGCGCTTGCCCATGACGCCGCTCGACTCCGACAGCGAAGGAAAGCTAAGAAAGACCTTGTCGGCGTACGGATTGTTGTAAGCGAGTGGCCCTTACGAGTGGGTGTCACCCAGAATTGAAGCATTGCCATTCATTTCAAGGCAGCGCAAATCTTCCCGCCCGATTTTCTATCCAAAGTACCCGAACTTCACCAGCGCAGTCAGGCCGGCTAAACCCAAGAAATAGCAGCCGGAGAGTACCAGACCGATTCGTGCGAACCAGCCCGGTCGTAACGCCGGTGGTAGTAAGATGAGATTTACCGCGAGCGTGTGGAAACAGCTGACTCCAAACGCCAGGTTGTAGATCGTGGCCGAGATCTGCAACAACGCCGTCGGCTCGCCAAACGACAATGACACGAAACCCATGACGGCGTAAACGCATAACACTCCAAAATACAGCCAGCCGATTTTATCGGTGTCCCACTTTCGTAGATGCGGGCTGCCGGTCCAGAACACATCGACCCAGCGCCGTAAGAACCCGTCGGCCGTGGTCGCAGCGCTGGGCCAAAGAATGATCAGTCCGCAAAACAACGTCAGATAGAAAAACGTCGTGCCCAGAGATGCGCTAGCCCAAGTTTCGGCCACGCGGTTCGCGACTCCTTGAGCGCTCATGCCGGCCACCTCCCAATCTCCGGCCACGGTTCCTCGTTTAAGGAACACAATCGACAACATGCTGGGAAGTGCGATTCCTACGAAGCAGGCGGGCATCCAGACAACCAATTGATCGCGCATTACATGGCGCAGCCAACCGCGAAAACGCGACAGCGACTCCTGTGTCACTTCGAAGACCATGCCAACATGCGACAGGCGAAACTGCTTACGCCCAATGGCACTCGGAATGGCGCCGACGTGTTTGCCCATGCCCCAACCTTGATCTCGCGTGTACCCGCTGATCGAAGTGTTCGTTAGTCCGCCCGATCCCGAGATCGCCGCCATGGCAGCCAACATGCCGATCATGGTGAGTTCGATCGGAGGCATGCCGCGCCCTTGCCACAACGCGACAAAAACATTGTCGATATTATCTCCGTCGCGCGTCCCATCGCCGTCTAGGTCGCGCCATTGGTCGCGAACGTCGATTTTGCCATCGCCGTTGTTATCGGCCCACGCATCCGGCTTTCCATCGCCGTTTTTGTCGACAGTTTTCGGTAAGCCCTCAATCGCGTCTAATTTACCGTCGTTGTCCCAATCTTCACCCGGATCGAGTACTCCATTGCCGTTTAAATCTTCGCTGCGGGTGATGGGCACGTTGCCGAA
>JAYTAU010000611.1:0-3013 GCA_043737375.1 Planctomycetia bacterium | reverse complement strand
CATTGAAATCGGCGGCCGCTGTTTTTTAGATATTGTATTATCTTCGGCAATCACGGTGGATCGCCTGCTACAAAAATCGGCGCATCGACCATGCCGCGCGATCCAAAATGCGTTGCCAACGTGATCGACGCGTACAACAATCCATCGTCACGCGCCGGCTGTTCCGCATTTCATGCCGGCAAATCCCTAGTACCGCCGCGGCAACGCTCCGTGAGCGGACGACGGCTAGAAATTCTAAATTGATTCGCAAGCTGCGTGGGTCCAAATTGCACGAGCCCACCACGCTGTATTGGTCGTCGACGACCATTGCTTTGCTATGCAGCATTTGATCCTTGCGTTCGTAAATCCGGAATCCACGCGGCAACAGATACGAATACATATAACAGGTTGCCCATTGCACGTACCGCACGTCGCTTTCGCCTGGGATGATCACACGAATTTTTACACCGCGCCTGCGCGCGCGAATAAGTTCGCGGAGTACTTGTCCCAACGGAATGAAATAGGCCATCGATATCGTGATGCTACGCTTCGCCCGCCGGATCAACGGAACGAGAACGCGCTGGGCGCGGCGATACCGAAACTTGGGCCGGCAGTCGAAGAAGTAAAGGTTGTCGGCTTGCGTCTGCAACATTTTCTGAATGGGCCAGCGTCGCCCACGCGTCATTTGCTGATGCTCGGCGTATTTCCACAATTCGGATATAGCCGTGGCCAACTGCCGCTGTTTGTTCCCTTCCAATCGCACATGCACGTCGCGCCAGCCGCTCGATGCCGGCAGATGGAGCCTACGTGCGTCGTCGGCACTGTGGACTTGGCTTTGATCGACGATGTTCATCCCGCCGAAGTAGCCGATACGCTGGTCGATGACCAGCAGCTTGCGATGATTGCGTTGATTGAACAATTGCAATAACGAAAATCGCCACAGCGCTTCGCTCAGCGTGTGAAAAGCATGAACTTTGACCCCCCCGTCGATCATCGATCGAAACAACGCGGTCGGTGTGGAGAAACTCCCCACGGTGTCATACATCAGCCGCACGTCCAAGCCCGCGGCTGCGCGGTCGATCAATGCGTCGGCCACGGCCTGCCCTGCCGGGTCGCCGGCAAAAATATAACTCTCCATCCAAACGCGCGATTTTGCCGCGCGAATGTCGGCAACCATCGACTCGATCATCGGGCCCGATTCGGTAAACAACGTCAGTTGCTGATCGTTGACGATCAAAGGCGGCAACCGGCCCCCTTGCTCGACGGCACGATCGGAACTTTTGACGAGTGAATCGTAGTCATGCAGTTGGTCGTGCACAAAGATTGTGGTCGCAAAGGGGACTGGATTGCCGGACGGACACGACGCTGTGGGACGGAGCAAGAGTCAGGTCGTAGGTTAGCGGTAGTCGAACATTCTTAATTAAGCATAGCCTGTAACAAGCTCTACCACAGTAATAGCGAATTCTGGACCGATCCGGTCAATAAAACAAATGCGTTATCAGTTTGGCATATGGAATGCACTTGATTTAATTCGCTAATCCGCCTCGCAACTTACCAGCCAATTTTAAATCTCGCTGATTGGAGAACACTCATGGCCCCTTACCTAACTCGATTTGCGTCGGTTCTGTCTTTGGCAGTGGCGGTCTTGGCGATGGGGGCAGCCGTCGATCAAAAGAAAGAGACCAAGATGGTCGAGGGAACCGTCGTCTCGTCCAGCAGCGGTTCGTTGGTCATTGCCAACAAAGACAATAAGGAACAAACTCACGCTGTCGAGAGCAGCGTTAAGGTCACCATCGACGGCAAGATGGCCAAGGTCGAAGATCTCAAAAAGGGAATGAAGGTCACCATCGCGCTCGACGGCGATAAAGTGCTATCGATCAATTCGTCGAATCCGACGAAACAATAGAATTCGGAAGTCTTAGCGGTAAACAACCATACACCCGACGCGTCAGTGAGGAAATCTTGCAACGTGCGATTCTGTCTCCTTGACCAGTTGGCTGGCTGAACTGCTTAACCTTAATCAACCGCCGGAAACTTCTTGCGTAAATCGGCGATGATACTCGCCGGTACAAATCGCGACAGCTCGGCATCGCCCGCCAATGGCGTGATCTGTTTCAACAGCGAACTCGATACGTGCGAAAACTGATTATCGGCCATCAGGAAGACGGTTTCGATGCCGGGATCGAGATTGCGATTGGCTAGCGTCATCGTAAATTCGGATTCCATATCTCCGAGCGACCGAATGCCGCGCAGCATCACCCTCGCGCCGCAATCGCGCACGAAATTTACCGCCAGCCCGCGGAACGATCGCACCTCGACGTTGACGATGTGCCCACACGCTCTGTCCAACATGGCAAGTCGTTCGTCCAACGAGAATAGCGATTGCTTTTCGACGTTGATGCCGATGCCGATAATTAACCGATCGACCAAACTGCTGGCGCGTTCGATGACATTCAAGTGTCCCAGCGTCACGGGATCGAACGAGCCGGTATACACGGCAACATGGGGTTTGTTCATGGAAACCGCTTTATGAAATCGATTCAGGGGCCCGCCGAGACGTCAGGATCACTTCGATCAAATGATCAATCTCGGCTGCTTGATTGTAAGCGTGCGGGCTGATCCGAATTCGTCCCGATCGCCGACTTAATACGATACCCTGTTTCAAGCAAGCTTGCCGCAATTCTTCGGGGTCGACCCCCGGCACCTCGAAGCTCACAATCCCCGAGTTGTGCCGCGGCGCATCGCGGTAGCTTTGCAAAATTGCGTCGATCGACCGCAATCGTTCGCACGCGTAATCGGTAATTTCCAGTACGCGATTCCCAATGGCCTCGCTCTCGTAACCGGCGAGCAACTCCAAACTTTCCGTCAGCGCGATGAACCCCACCAGGTTCGGGGCTCCCCCTTCGTAGCGTGCCGCGTTGGGTTTGGGCGTCCATTCGATGCGTGCATAATCGGTCGCGTGCGGCACACTATTATAGCCCACGCCGATTGGTCGAAGCCGTTGGAGATTCGCTTGCCGGCAGTAAAATATCCC
>JAYTAU010000610.1:0-3016 GCA_043737375.1 Planctomycetia bacterium | reverse complement strand
TGTCCATCAGAAACGCGACGATCCACTTTTTGTCGTCCAACGTACGGCTGGCGATGCTGATGTCGCCATCGGCCACAGTCTTCAAGAACTTAAAGTCCGCCGCCACTGCCGGGTCTTTGAACTCCCACTCGGTTCGCTCATAGGTAAACGACACGGCTTGAATCGTGTTCTCGGTCGGATGGGCCATAATACCGCCGACGTCGGCACGTGGGTTTTCGGCGATCAGTTTTTTCTCGTTGGTTTTCAGGTCGAGTGAAAACAGCGCACCGGTGTCTCGCCCGCGGCTGTCGATCAGGTACAGGATGTTGCCGGTCTTATCGAAGCCCGACGGACTAGTGGTCATCGTGTCGGCCATCGGAATCTTGATAAACTCTTCCCAGCCGTCTTTGCCGTCGGGCTTAAGGATCAAATTGCCGCCGTCCGGAATCATTTTGCTGGCGAAGCGGACTTTGTAATCTTCGTCGATGATAAACCCGGCAAACTCTTTGTTTTGTTGCACCAGTTTTTTCTCGCCCGACAACAAATCCATGCGATAGATGTCGTGGAACTGCGGATCGCGGTCGTTCAAGCCGATCAGAATTTCGGTGGGAAAACGATCGCTGACGGCTTCGATCTCGGCTTTGACCCCTTTTTTACTCGTCAGGGCCGTCGTCTCGTTCGTTTCGAGATCGACGCGATAGACGATCGAGTCTTCGTTGCCGTCGGCGTCTTGGGTGTACAGGATGTGCTTGTTCGTATAAGTCCAAAAGTACGACCGAATGCCGCGCTTCTTGTCCTGAGTGACCGGCTTGGCTTTTTCGGGATCGTCAATCGGTCCGACCCAGATGTTCAACACACCGTCGACCGGAGCGAGAAAGCTGAGATACTTGCCATCGTGGCTCATCCGCGCGGCGGCCTTGTCCGGATTGCCGAATAATGTCTTGCGTGCGATTAGGCCAGTCGCTTCGCCGGTGGCCGTGGGCTGCGGGAGTTTCATAGCGGTTTTGGTTTTGGAGGCAGTTTTGTCCGTGGGAACGGCGGCAGGTTGCGCGTAAACCTGGTGATGAAACAAAAGCGGCAAACCGGTAACGCAGAGAATCCCCAGCCACGCGTAAGTGCGAGACAACCTCATTTTTAATCCTCCGTGTGAGTGCGTCGCCCTTTTTCGTCGGCGAGTTTTGATTTTCGATAGGCCGGGCGTTTTGCCAGAATAGCCGATGCCGTGTCGAAGTCCAAGCTACCGACGAAACAAGCGGCGGCGGGGGTGATGAAGAATTATTCCGCCACATGTCACAAATTCCCGAAAATGCGGAATAATTCGGGCTTCTACAGACCACTAAACTTGGCGTTACTGCTGACCTGGATTGAGGTTCCGCATTCTTGTGCCGTGTTGATTCCCATGAATTATTCCGCAAATAGGCGCATTTTGTTTTGCATTTCGCATTGCATTCGCGGACATGACAAATTGCGTTAACGTAATCGCGCACCTGTAAAGTTACTACAACTGCCGGCCTGATTTCAACTCCTGCTTATTACGGAATTTATTCCGTATGGTTTGGTCAGCCAAGGATGCAGAACCGAATAATTTCCGTTCTACGCCGCCGGCACCAGCAGCGTCAGCCGCTGCGGCAACACGTCGATTTCTAGCGGCAAATAGCCGCCCGGATCGCCATCGAGTTGATACGGCACGGGAATCTTCGACATGGGATCGCTGGACTCGATTCTCACACGACTGGCCCGCGCGAGTAAACAATCGGGCATCCGCTCATGCTGGCCGAAAATCACTCCGGTCAAATAGCGAAACCCGGCCCACAGCGAGCCTTCGCCAAAGGTGCATAAATCGACCAATCCGTCGTTCGCGCTGGCTTTGGGGGTAAATCGCAACTGGCCCGCGTAACATGGCAAGTTCGAGACAAACGCCCAACGGGCAACAGCGCTTCGCTCGATAGCAAGCGGCTTCATTGCAGTGACAGCTCCGGCACTGGTCTTTGCAACCGAGAGGGGCTCCATTCGCTCCGGTTCGTGCGAATTCTGCTCGACGTACCGAATGGTGAACTCGGGGTAAGGATAGTTCCAAATCGATTCCCAAATCGGCTTTGCCCAACTCCAATGCGTGATATGTCCTTGGCGAATCTCGTGCAACCGCTGCACCACATCGGCGTCGAAGCCGCAACTGGCCATCAACAGAAACAACCGTCCGTTCGCACGCCCCGCATCGAGTCGCACGTTGCGACCGGCGGCGATCAGTTGGGCCAATGCCCGCGGGTCGGACGTTATCTTGAGATGCTTGGCCAACAGATTCTCGGTGCCCAGTGGAAAAATAGCGATCGGCACTCCAGGTTCGGTTCGGTTGACCAAATCACTGACGGTTCCATCCCCGCCGGCAGCCACTAGCGCGCGTAGTTCGCCGCGCTGGTGCAATTCGTTCGCAGCCGCAGCCAGACACTCGCGATCGGTAAACGTCTCGACCGTCATTCCAGCCGCCATTAGTTCGACGCGAAGCTGCTCAAGCCGTTGCGTTCGTCTGCTCGCTCCCGCACGAGGGTTGAGTCCGATCAGCACGCGGTAAGCGGCATTTTCAGTGGGATTTATGACGGGTAAGGACATGGATATGATGTGCATGGAAAGCCGCGAATTCTCAAATTGCGACAAATTACTTCGGGCAACATCAATGTAATGCCTTCAGCCGTTGTTAGGCAATTTAATACACTACAATCACTCACTTGTTGCAAACTACAACTCGCAAAAATGTCAATACTATTTTGCTCACTAAAATTCCATAAAAATCGCAACTGGTTGCGAGTAATCGTTTTGTATCGATTCTGACTTCCGTCTTTAACTCAATCTGAATAGTGCGGCCTAGCGCTTGCATAGCGTTCTGTTCTCATCGTACACAGTCGATGGCCCGCGGGGTCTCTAGCGTTAGTTTGGCCGGATGGTTGCCTTGCCCCTGACTATCCAGCACAGCCGACTGATGTCGGCGCGTTAGAGGCCCCGATTTTTTTGACCTTCGACTTCCGATTGCGCTGCACGTCCG
>JAYTAU010000609.1:0-7467 GCA_043737375.1 Planctomycetia bacterium | reverse complement strand
TGGGTTTATCCCGACCGAGAAATGTCGTCCACAATTCTAGGTTGCGGGTTACGACATTCACAACCGGCGATTTTCTCGGCATTTTTACAGATTTCGGCTATTTTGGGCGTAGTTGGGGTCCGGTCCGGCAGTTACGGCAACTTAAAAATGCACGGGCGAACAGGAACTAGACCGCGCTTGGGGCTGAAAAGTTTCAGCCGGCGCGCGTTTTTGACGGCGAATTTCCGCTTAGGCCCGCTTCGAGGCTTTTGCCGGGCTTCGCTTTCCCTTACCGGGTTCTGGCGCTAACTTGGAAAGATGGATCCGAGCGACGGCTGTCTGAAGCTGTTCAGCGACCCAGGCATTTAGGCTTATGCCCGAGATGCTTGCGGCCAGATTCACCTGTCGATGGAGTTCTGGCGGAATGCGTGTCACGAACTGGCCTGAGAACGGTTTATCGGGCTGTTCACCGCGCTCTTTGCAAAATGCGAGATAATCGTCAATCGACCCTCGGAACGCCGTTTTCAATTCGCTAACGCTTTTACCTTGGAAGGTAATCACGTCGCGCGTGTCGAGAACTTCGCCGTGAAAAATCCCCGCTACATCGTCGAATTCGACTTTGCCGGCATAACCTTTGTATTCCATCATGCCATAATTCCTGTCTCGATTAGAAACCGTCGTACGGAACGGATTGCGCCCTTGTCGGTTTCTTTATGCGGATGCGGCGTATGAAAAACCGCTCGCACTCCCGCTCCCCTTATTTCAACAACAGCTTGACCTGCGCCGGTTTTGCCGGGGCCGGATCGACCGAGATCTCGGCCTCGGCCAAGCGGTCCTTGTTGCGGACCACGCCCGAGGCACGAATTTTGTACTTGCCCGGCGGGACTTGTGACAACGTAAAGTTGCCGCGCGCGTCGGTCTTGGTGGGGCCGGGAACGATCGGCGCTGCTAAAGCCGCCGCATCGCCGGCCGGCGGCGCGGCCGGCGCGATTAGCTCGATAACAATGTCGGCAAACGGTTGCTCTCCGTACAACACGTTGCCGTAGATGCTCCCTAGCTTGGCTGCCGACTGTTCGTCCGGCGTGACCACGCGGAACCGGGCCACGGTCGCTTCGCTGACGTTGCCCACGCCGTCGGTCGCGCGGGCCAACACGCTATAGTTGCCGGGAGTCAATTCGGCGGTCGGCGGCGCGGCCAGCCAGCGGCCCTCGGCGTCGGCCTTGGCGGGCAGTGGTTTCATGTCGGCGGTGAAGCGGCCCTCGCCCGTGGTGTCGAGGGCGACTTCGACTTTAGTCACGCCGCTCAATTCATCCGAGGCATACACGACAGCTTCCAGCTTTTCGCCGACGGCCAATGTGCCCGGCGGTTTGAGCTCGACACGACGCACGTTCGGCGCGGTGCCATCAAGCTGTATTTCGACCGGCACGCTCCAGGCTGTGCGGTCGGGCCCGGTCACGCGGCCCAATAGCTCGACCTTGGCATTGGTCAGCGCGGGGGCAGGCAGATCGAGCTGATAGTCGCCGATCGTGGTTTCGATCGTTACGCGTCCGCCGGGCATCAAACCGGCCAGTGCGACCGATGCTTGCCGGTCGCTGCGCAGAATAATGCCGGCCTCGTCGCGAAGTTCTCGATCGCGATCCGAATCGATGCCGACTTCGATCTCGCCGGCTCCGCTCGAAAAGTCGATGCCCGGCGCATCGACCTGAAACTCGATCGGTACGGTGCGAATCGGCGCGGCAAACGATTTGCCGTTTGTCGGTGCGCGCATGCGAATGTCGAGCAAGTCGGCCTCGGGCAGATTGGCCGAACTGACTCCAAGCGGAACGTTGAACACAAACGCGCGCGGATAGCCGTCGACATGGACCAGCACGGTCATGGTGCCGCCGCCATCGGAAGGCAAGTTGCTGAACAAAGCGGCCTCGTACGCGGGGGGCTTAAGCTCGCCTTCGAGTTGCGATTTCACGCCGCGCGGCAGTGCGCCGACCAACTCGGCACGAATTCGGATGCCCTCGGGCGGAATCATCGCGCGATCTTGCGGTGTGACGCGAATACTTAGCTGTTGAGAATCCAGGTTATAGCCGACGCGGGCCTGCACGAATCGGCGTGGGCGTTGCGGAGCGATCTCGATGCGGCGAATTGTCTGCAGCTTGGTTTGCCGATCGGTGATGACAGCCAACATGCCTTGGGGCAACGGAATCGGCGGGGGCTTTTTCGGATCGGGCGCGGCCGGCGGCGCAGCGGCATCGGCCGGATTAGCGGCGTCTTTCGGCGTTACTTTCGGAGCTTCCTTCACGCCCGGCGGCAGCGGAAACGGCAGCGGCACAAACTCGCCGCCGGCAGGGACACGCATGCCCTTCACACTGGCCAATGTTAATAGCGGCTCTAGTCGATTCAACGTATCCGCCACTTCACCGGCGGGAACGGCCGATAGCGGCAATGCGGCGGTCGGCTGCTTGGCCGGACTGAGCAAATCGAGATCGACGACGCGATCGACTGCGGTGCTATTGATCAACCCGAATTGGTATTCGGTCGGGCGATTGGGAAACGCATGCAGCATGACGCCGGATTCGGTCGGCGCATAACTGGCCGAGACACCGCGCACAGCCAGGTCCACCGTCTCGGGCAGCGGCAAGCGGACCTCGACTTCGTGACGAACATACGCGGCTGCGGTCGCCAATTTATAGATGATTCGCGTGGGCTGCGCGGAATTGGATTTACTCCGAACGGTGAATCGCAATGGCACAGGTCGGCCGGGTTGAAGGACGAATGTCGGTGCGATGCCATGCTTTTCGGGTTGCAGCGGATAGGCAACCGTGGTCGATGCGTCGAGATTCCGCGTTATTTGCTGATCGACGACTCCAACGCCCGCGGGCATTTGGATTTCGATCAACTCGGGATCGTAATCAACCACTAGCCAGGCCGCTTGTTTTTCGCTCCCGTCAGTCAATGAGATGGTCAGATCGACTGTCCGCTCGCGTGCGGTCGTGAAGTCGAGCAGCGTGGTACCGGCAATCTGCACCCGAGGTTGCGAATTGATCGCAATGGCCGGTTGATCGCGGATTTCGGCGGCTTGGTCACGATAATTGCGCGCCGCATCGGTCAAAAACTGTGCGTCGTTCATTGGCGCATCAGCCAAGGCCGTTAGTAAACGGCGCTGGTTCCAGAGCAGCAAATCGTAGAACTCGGCCGCAGCGAGGACCGGTTCGGGTCGAATGTTGTCGGCGGCGCGGCTGTCGCGCGGGTCGAGCAGTCGAAAGTCGCGTTCGAGCCCGCGCAGACGCGCGATGCGATGTTTGCGTTCGCCGTTATGCGAAACGTGGCTCAGCGCTTGCAACCGCGATTCGAACCGGCTGGGCATCTGCGAGTAAAAACGCGAGACGATTGCGCCGAACTCGCGATAGGTTTTCCAGAGCCGTTCTTCGGGATCAACCGTCTCTGGTCCGTCGATTGTTGTTTGATTGTTTAGCGAAGTGGCGGCCACAACGTCTTCATACGAACGCTGCAACACCAGCAACAATGTGGCGTTGTCGTCGGATTGTGCGTCGGCAAGTTGTGCCAGCTTGAATTGCAGTTCGGCTCGATGTTGGATTCGCTGCCAATCGACGTTGGTGACCGCGCGAGCGCGCGGCAACGTGCTGGGAACCGCTGCCGTGCGTCGATCGCGCGCCTGGCGGGTGTCGATGCGTTCGAGTGCGCCGAGTAAGCGCAACCGGCTGTCGGATGAAAGTAACGGTGTCTCCAACAGCAATTGCATTCGCCAAGAATCGCCGGCCGAAGCAGGCAGCAAAGCTAGCGAATTGATTACGCTGGGTTGCAGTCCAGCTTCAGCCCGTTGTTCGAGCGCATCGAGCGTGCCGATCAGCGACTGCACCGCGGGTAACTGCGCGGGGTCTTGTTTCGATAGCAACTGGTCAAGCGTCGCCAATTGTTCCAACATCTGGCGCAGGTCATCATGTTTGGGTGCCACGCGATCGGGCGTGTGACCCGCATACGCAGCCCATTGCAAATACGACGGCAGGCGCTGCATCAAATCGTTACGCAGATCGGTAGCGACATCGACCGTGGCCAGGTCATCCCAAGCGGCGCGGTACAATGTCATGGCTTGTCGCAGCGTGTAGACTGCCGCGGTTTGTCGATCGCGCCCGATTCCGTCGAGCAGTTTGCGCTCGCCCGCGAGTCGTAGCGAGTCGGCCTGTTCTACCTGCACGCGGACCCAGGCGGCGCAGCAAAGTTGGCTGGTCGCCATTTGTTCGGCCAAGCGCGAGGTCGCCAACGCAATTCGAATCGTCGACCAGTCGAGCGGATGGATATTGGAGAGCTGTCGGGCTAATCGCAGTTCAAGGTAATCATCGCACTCTTCGGGAAGTTTCGCGGCCCAAGCGTCGAATTCACTCCGATTGCCGTTGCGCACGAAGTGATCGTACTGCGGGATTGCCGCGGCTAGGGCGGGCGACAACGGCCGTCCGCGTGCCGACAGCAGTTCGGCCAGCGCCAATGAATGCGGCTGTGTGACGGACTTCGGCGCAGTCGGTAAGTGGCCGCGAAACCTGGCCGCATAATTGCGCAGCGCGGCAGCGGCCGATTGTTCGGGCGGGACGGGTGTTGCCACTTGCCAGTCGCGCAGCGGCGGAACCGTTTCTTTCAGCCAGCCTTGCAAGTTTGATTTGGGCGCAATGCCGCCGGCGCGATACTGCTGTTCGACATTCAAGAGCCAAGCCTCGTACTCGCGCCAGACTTGCGGAGCAAAGTCCATCGGCTGCGGCTGACCCGAGCGGCGGCGTGCAATGCGATCGCGGAGTTTCCAACCCTCGGTGATCAGTGAGGCTGCGTCGTCGGCGGGCGAAGCTGTGGTTTCAGCGGACACCGCTATGTCGTCGGCCGGCGCGTCAGCGACAGCAGTTTTGCCGTTGGCGGGCTTGCCGTTCTGCTTGCCGGCACCCGCTGCGTTGCCGTTGTTTGTTGAAGGCGACGAAGGAGTGTCCCCCGGCGAAGCCGGGGGTTGGGGAGAATTCGTCGTATCGGTCGGGGACTGAGGAGCGGTAGTCTTATCGGTCGGGGGCTGGGGAGAAGTGGTGTCGCTCGCGGCATCTGCCGGTGATTGAGCCGGTTCGATCGCGTCCGCTTCGCCCGGTTTGTTCAGCTTGGGGTCTTTGGCTTTTCTTACGGCTTTGTTTCGCACGTCACGTTTTTTTTGTGCCACCAGACTTTTGGGCGTTGCCTCTTCATTAGCGACCGTTTCGAAGCTATCGGCCGCGATACCGCGCAGCCCCGCGAAGCGGCTTTCCGGCGGATCGGCATCGGGGCCTTTGGACTCGGCACCGCCGGCGACTGTGACGCCGCTCGGGCTACCGTCAACACCATCGCTCGGTGCAGCGGAGTTGATATTGCTCGTCGCACCGCCGCTGTTGAATAACGACACCGACAGCAAGATCGGGCTAGCGGATTCGGGCAATGCTTCACCACCGCTCCAAATCAACTGCGGTGTTTGTGTGGCCAACCCGCCGGTCGTTTCGAGCACCCAGGCCGAGACGTTGGCGATGGTGTAGCGCGCCAATTCGTCGATATCGACGGTGCGGTTTTCGTCGAGATCGGCCGCACCCTGCAAGCCTTGCGCAACAAAATGTGCGAAGACCGAGCGTTGCAAGCTGGGCGAAATGTGAGATCGCTCGAACGAAGAGTTCGAAGCCAGCACCCATAGCGAAGGGTCGTTGGTATCGCGCACGACTTTGGCTAGCAGGCGCGGAAACTCGTTGACGAGCATGCCCAGCCGCGGATCGCTTTCGATCCGCCCGCTATCGAAGATCACTAGCTTGACCGTGGCCGAACCGGCTTTGACCTGTTTCAGCAAATCATCGACGCGATACCTGCCGACCGCCGGGTTGGTGGGGTCGAAATTACGGCAAAGTAGATAGGGTTCGCCGCCGTCCGAAACTCCATGCGCGCTGAGCCAAAGAATCGAAATCGTCGCACCACCGACTTCTCCGGCCGGCAACTCTTCGTACAAACTGTCCATGTTCCGCGGCGTGGCCAATACCTGCAAAATGCGCGGGCCCGGCTCGCCGTTGCGGGTGAGCAGTGCCGGCGCAAGCGGTTCGAGCGATTGAAAATCCTCGAGTACGAACGGAATCGGCGGTGCCCGCAACACGCGATAATCGCCGCCGGTCGCAAAGACAAAATCGGTGCGCGGATGCTCGAACGGGCGGAACACCAGCCATCCGAACAGCCCGGCCAAACCGACCAGCAGCAGTGTCGACAATGCGAGACTCAGGCGGCGGGGCGTGATGGTTCGCGGCGGGCGATCGAGGCGCGTACCCCACCAGCGCTTGGCGCTTTGCGGCCGATCCGGTTGGCTCAAGGTCGCCGTGTTGCCGGACGAACCGGTCGAAGCTGACGAACCTGCCGGGTCGGCCGATCCGGTCGAAGATGAGGGTGTTTTGTCCATGACCGATCTCAGTAGGGAACGCTCTGCCGTGGCGTTCCGAAAGCACAATTCAAGTCAGAATCGGGGCGTCTCGATGGATTCGATTGCGATCATCCGGGCTATTGCAGTCCGGTATACCTTGCTGAACCAACGGCGGCAACACCGGTTGGCGGGAGGATCGGGGATCGATCGGCGGTCAGGGATCCGGGACTGGAGGCTTGGGGCTAGAGACTGGAGACTTGAGATTTGAGGCTACAGACTAGAAGATAGGCGAGCCCCTTGTGTGCAACTTGTTTATACCGACGTTTGATACGCTCCTGCGTTCCGAGCCTCAAATTCCCGAATCCTCAGCCCCCAGCTTCGCCGGGGCTGAATGAGCAGCCCTACAATATTGACGCTCTCACGTCCCTAGTCTCATGCCCGCCACGCCCCATCGCACGCTCTCCCTGCTCGATTCGACCTCGATCGTGGTCGGAATCATCATTGGCGCGACCATCTACGAGTCGGCACCCGACATCGCCAATCAAGTGCCGCATCTTGCCGCGTTGGTTGCAGTTTGGCTGTTAGGCGGACTAATTGCGCTGCTCGGCGCGCTTTGCTACGCCGAGCTAGCCACGGCGTACCCGCAATCGGGCGGAAGCTACGTGTATCTGACTCGCGCGTTTGGTCCGCGGATGGGTTTTTTGTATGCCTGGGGCGAGCTTTGGGTCGTGCGTCCCGGCTCGATCGGCGCGATGGCGTTTGTGTTTGCGCGCTATGCCAATCAGTTGATGCCGCTCGGCGGCGGCACGTCGGCGAATTTAATCTATGCAGCCGGCGCGGTAATGGTGCTGACGCTAATCAACCTGTTGGGCGTCAAAGAAGGCAAATGGACGCAAGATCTGCTGACTGCGGTCAAGGTCGCCGGGTTGTTGGCGATCGTTGGCGTCGCGCTAGCACAGCCTTCACAATTGGGCGCGGCCGCGGAATTGCCGCCGAATTGGACGGCGAATTACCAGCTCGCGATTATCTTGATCATGTTTGCTTACGGCGGCTGGAATGAGGTCGCGTTCGTCGCCGCCGAGGAG
>JAYTAU010000608.1:0-7469 GCA_043737375.1 Planctomycetia bacterium | reverse complement strand
CTCGATTAGAGAGCGGCGTGTTAAAAATTGATACATCGGTAACAGTCGTTACTTTCGGGGAGGGTTGTTTGCTGCGAATGATTTGCATTGGCTGGGCTGTCCAAGGATAATGGACTCCTACCAAACCAAATCATCGACTTCCAAAGAGTTCGCCATTATACTCGTTGGCGATCAGCAGACCGCTGAGTGTTCCCGTGTCGAGTAGGCACGCATCCACACTTTGATCAACAACAAGAGAACCTAACATCGTGAATAATCAAGCATCCACCGGGAGCGCTTTGCATAAGGGAGTATTGGCAGCCGTCTTATTGCTAGTCGCGATGGCAATCGAAGTGCAGGGGTTGCAAGCACAAACCATAGCTCCCGCCCACGCAAGCAACCTCACCATCTCGAACATCGGCGGTGCGTTCTTCAACACCGCTGCCAATGCCAGCCGGGTAACCCAGATGACGTTTGGTCCTGGACCCGATGCCGCGAAGACCTACCTTTACTTGTCTAGTCATGTCCACGGAGTTCGCCGGGCTGAATACAATTCGGCCACGGGCTCTTTCGTCGGCGGGCTGACGTCCGTTTCGACCGTTAAAGGGAATGGCATCGCATTTCACGGCAACACCATGTATCTGACCGATACCTACCAAAGTTCGGCCGATGCCAATATTAGTCTATCGCGGTTATGGCGTGCTTCCGACGCCAACAATGACGGCATTTACGAAACCAGTGTTCCGATTGTCGAGGGCATTCCGCGAAACGATCATTCGGCCAACCAAATTCAGATTCGCGGCAATTCCTTATTCGTGGGACTGGGAGTTCGCACTCGCAACGGCGTGAATCAAACCTTCAATGGCGAGACGTTTGGCGAGTCGGCTTATGGCGGATCGGTTGGCATCATCGAGGACGTGACGCAGGTCGCCAACTCGGCCAATTCGGCCGGTTTCTTTCCCGCAAATCCGACGGCCGCGCAGCACAAAGACTTGGTCGACGGCACCAATCCTGTTGGTGGCAGTCCTTACACGTCGACCGCCGTCAATAAGTTACGGGCGCACTCGACTGGCCTGCGAAATCCGTATGGAGTACGGTTGGATGGCGATGGCGAACTGTGGGTTACCAATAACTTTCAGCGAGCCGAAAACCACGTCTTTACTCGCAACTCTTCCGAAGGAGACGCATTTGGAGGCGATGGTTTTGCCGACGATATTCACGATCAGCTCTTCAAGGCTTCGCCCAAAGCCGATTACGGCTACCGCAATGCCAATTGGCAAACCGATCCGGTGGCAACGAACGCTGGATTCTTTCTCGATGCCAACCGGCAGAAATCGTTCACCTTCGATAATTATGACGACCCGGCTGTTCCGTCCGATGTGGACAACACGGATCCGGCGTTTAACGTCCTGCACAATCCCGCAGCACCGGTGGGGCTCGGTCCTCACAGTTCGTCGAACGGCCTCGATTTTTACGACGGCAATGCGTTTCAGTTACAGTATCACAAAGACGCTTTCGTCGCGCGCTGGAATCAGTCGGAGACCGACGGAGGGCAGACGATCGAATTCCGCGATGTGGTTTCCGTCGATATCGATACCGGCAAAACAAACCGCATCGCTTCGGGATTCGTGTCGCCGCTGGACGTGGTGGCCGATCCAAACGGCAATTTAATCGTTGCCGATTACGGCGGCTCGCTGCATTTGATTCGCGCTTCGTCCGCCATCGCCGCGCCTCACACTTTCAATTGGTCCTCGAATGTTAACGGAAATTGGTCGGATCGCCTGACCTGGAATGCCGGAAGCCAACCCGCCGATGATCGGATGGTGCCTCATGCCTGGGGTACCGCACGCTATGCGGTCGTGTTCGACCAGCCTGGGGCCAACCCCACGGTTACGCTCGACCAAGATGCACGGGTCGAGTCGGTTCGCGTTGCGGATCGGTTGCGTTTGACTGTCGGTAACGACCTGACCGTCGATCAAGTTTTGACCATCGACCAATTTGGCGTGTTAATTGGGAACGGATTGATCGTGGGGAACGTCTCAAGTGCCGGTTCGATCATTCCGGGAGATTCGGCGGGCTCGATCGCAATCAACGGCAACCTTGTGCAACAGTCGACTGCCAGTTTACAGCTTGAGCTGTTTGGTCTGACGCCGGTCAGTCAATACGACCAGCTTGTCGTTGCCGGCAATGCGAATTTAGCCGGTGCCCTGAATGTGATCATCGGAAACAGCTTCGATTTAGTGCCCGGCATGACGTTCGAGGTGATCGATATTGCCGGCACCAGTACGGGAATCTTCACCAACTTGCTTGAAGGCTCCGTGGTGACGACTGACCCGAAATCCGGAGTGCCCTTGACGATTTCCTACGTTGGCGGTGATGGTAACGATGTCGTGTTGACTGCGGTTGCTGTTCCTGAGCCTTCGACGCTGGCAATGACGGCATTGGCTGCGTGCTGCCTGCTTTATTATCGAAGATTTAATAAACAATAATCATAGTCGAGCGACTATTCACTTGACCTTCACTGAGAGTCGTCATAGATTGCGGGCATTAGTGAAAAGGTTCGAGGGAGCTAGACATAGTTAATTTTTCGTTCGCCTCGAGTAGACGTTCTACTGCAGGCAAGTTTGCTTTTGACAAAAATGGAAGGTCTAGTGCTTATGTTACGCGCGTTTATTCTCACTGGACTGGTATTAACTGCAGGCTCGTTGCGTTACGCACAAGCCGCCGATGACGACGTCTTGTTGAATCCGTTCGGGCCGTATCGTGCGGCACCGACCTATTTTGAAGACTTTAACGACGGGACGTACAGTCCAGGTTACTTTAACGTTTCACCCAACCGGGGTCCTGGTTTTGGTAATACGACGATCGACTTAGACGGTGACGGTGGACTTGAGTTGGTCGCCGATTCCAGTGGAATCTATAATTTTAGCAAATCGATTGCGGACATGCCCACCGCAATCACTCTTAACGTAGGTCAGCGTGCGATCGTTACTTACTCACATTTCTACTCTCGTCCGGGTAACGCAACTCCGGCTGAATCGGGCGGATACCGCACAGAAGTTTCGTTTGGACCGGGCGATGAAAGCAACGATGCCGCTCCGGGTGACCCCCAAGATGGCGATCCTTGGAACCGCTTTGGAATTTCCGGAATTAATCCAACACAAGGCGTGCCGGCCAACATTGGTGGCAACAATGGTAATTTTTCTTTCCAGGATTTTCGTTCGCAGATGAATGCCAACGATAAACGAGCTCCGTTGCCGACGACGATTTACGGGCCGTCTGAAGCGCCGCGCTGGAATCAGTTTGCGTTGAGTTTGGAGCTGTTGAGCTTCGATCCGCTGGCCGACAATGGTGCGGATGATGATCGAGAGGATCCGGGTGCCCCGGGTCCGATTAATCCCAATTTTTCTGGACACAAACTCGACCGTGGTTTCGGCTTGGGCAAAGGACTTGGTCAAGCCCGTGTTACCACCCTGTGGTACGATGATTTTACGGACCCGGCTAATCCCAAGTGGAAAACTCGCGGCGAAGGTATTTTTCCGGTCGACGATAACACGATCAAGGAAATCGGTTTGCTGTTCTGGCACAACGATCCGAATGGAACCGACCAAGCACTTGGCGCGTTCAACGTGGCCAAGGTGGATACGGTATTGGCGGGTGACGTGAATTTGGATGGATCGGTCAACAACTTCGACTTCGCCATTCTTGCTCCGAACTTTGGCCTGACTGGAGATTATGGTGAGAACGCGGTTAATCCGCTCTATCGCGAAAATGGCGATCTTAATAGCGACGGCACGGTGGATAACTTCGATTTTGCTGCGCTTGCGGGCTCCTTCAATCAAACCTACACCGCTCCGCTGTCAACGGAAGTGGCGGCCGTCCCCGAGCCAAGCTCGGTCCTGTTGGCGCTAGGTGGGGTCGTCGGTTTGTTAATTGCTCGTCGACGTTTCCGCGGTTCGAAGATCTAACTGAACTCAGTTACAAACAAAATCGCTTTTCTTACACAATTGGGAGGTGCTACACATGCGTCGTTTGGCTCTATTCGTCGGTTTGCTGCTCTGTGCAAGTTCTGCTCAGGCGGCGAGTGTGAACTACAATATGCTTCTCAACCCGCTGGGATCTTATCAGGTGTTTGCTACCAGTTCGGCGGGTGACAACGCGGGGATCGCGAACTTTGCGTTCGCCCTCAACGGTGTCACAACCGTTGAAAACGTTTCCCCTTTTGTGGCAGTCGATCAAAACATCTTTCTACCACGGGGATTTTCCGAGCTGCGCGGATCGAACGCTTCGTCAATTGGCGCAGGTCAATCATTGACCGCCACTCCCGCGCAAATCGTCTATGGGTTTGGTCAGACGGACAGTTTTTTGACCCCTTTGAATCCGGCCGTTCCGCAGGCACAGCCTGATTACGGAGTTCCGTTGTTGCTTGCTCAGGGCACCTGGAATCCGGCAACGACTGCTCCATCCTTTGGTCAGGCGGTCGCGGTGGTTTACAACACCCTCGGACAAACTGGGACTAGCACTTCGGGCGTTACCACTTCGGTGACTGCGGTTCCCGAACCCTCGACCCTAGCCCTGGGACTTGCGGCCGGTATCGTCGGATTGATCGCGATCCGTCGTCGGAAACAGGCGTAAGGCACGAAGTATTCTGTCGTTCATCTCGTAAACAACTACAAAAACCCACGAGCGCTTGCTCGTGGGTTTTTCACGTTAGATATTATGTTGCGGCGATAAATCATTCACCTCTGCATGAGTACAAACTGTATCGTTCGCGGCTAACTTTCACGCCCGTTCATTATCGTCTTCGCACGCGTTCGGTCAGTTTGGCGACTACCGCTGAAAATTCTTTGCGTCGGCAAGTGAACTCGGCTACTTCGCTAGCGCCCAGCGTTTGCTCCCTGTCCGGAGATTGAACGTAATCCAACACAATTCGCTCGGCTGCGACAAACTCGGTCGCGACGTCCGGAATTTCATGGGCGATCTCGAGCGGAATTCGCGTCACTCCGTTCACATCGCCGTGCAGCAAGTCGCCGTTATTGACCGTCAACCCGCCCACATGCACGGGCAAGCCGATATGCAAAATGTGACAGTAGGCATGCGAACAATTCGTTCCCGCAGTGAACACGGGGTAGCGCAGCGCGCGGACCTGGTCGAGGTCGCGTCCCGTGCCCGAGGTGATCAAGCCGGCCGAACCGAAGGCCTTGTATGTGCTGCACATGACTTCGCCAAACGTGGCCGAGACACTGGGGCTGTCGAGATCTTGAAACACCACGACCGCCGGGCCGGGCAGTTCGCCGAAACGCGCGACCTGTTTGTCCATGCTGCCATAGGCGTCGCCCACTTGCGGCGGAGCATCGCTGCGGAACGCGGCCGTGGCGGCATACCCAACCATCGGCGCGAACTCGGGAAACCCGCTCTTGATCCGCTGGTCCATGTAACCGCGATTGCGCGGCACGACATTGAACAGTTCGATGACATTGCAAATGGTGGGCGTGTCGAATTTGGCGAGTTGAGCGAGCATAGCAGGAGTAAGAGGCAAGTATTGCGGTTTGAGTTTTGAAAGTAGGAATAATGTCCCTGTTAGAATACCAGCCGCAATCTCGATGTAGCAGAGCGTTCCCGCCAAAAGTCCGGTTCAAAGCTTGCTAGATCTTCACTCCCTACCGCCTGGACCAATTTTTCGTTGAGGTGGCCTTGCAATTCCGCCGGATTCGGGCAAAATACTTGATTCCCTGTTGGCGATGGCAATTGCTGCTCGCCCGCAACCAAAATTTCGAATATTGACGTAATTCGCCGAACACGAACCGGCGATGTTTTTGATCAACCGAGGGTGGTATGGCTTCTGAAGTTCTAAATGTCGAAGTTCGCTCGCAACGTGGCAAGCGCGAAAGTCGCCGCATGCGTCACGAAGGTAAGATTCCCGCCATCCTTTACGGTCACGGACAAGAGAGCATCAGCTTGACCTTGTCGCACGACCAGTTTGCCGTTGCGTTGCGTCATCACAGCCGGTTAGTCGATCTGAAAGGGGGCGTCAACGAAAGCGCCTTGATCCGCGAAATGCAATGGGACACGTTTGGCACCGAAGTGCTGCACGTCGACTTTGCCCGCGTCTCGGCCGATGAGCGGATCGAGGTTCAGGTCAGCGTCGAGCTTCGCGGCGAAGCCCCCGGGCTTAAAGACGGTGGCGTGATTCAGCATCTGCTTCACGAAGTCACGATCGAATGTTTGGCGATTTCGATCCCCGAAACCATTCAGGTTCGTATCAATAAATTGAACAAAGGCGACGAAATCACCGCCGCACAACTCGTGCTGCCCGAAGGCGTGAAGCTGCTTTCGGATCCCGAGGATGTCGTGGTGCAATGCGTTGAGCCGGTCGAAGAGGAAGAGACCGAATTGGGTGGCGAAGGTGCCGAGCCCGAGGTTATCGGCCGCAAGGCCGGCGACGACGAAGAGGAAGAGGGTTAGTAGCGCTCAGCCTCCGGTCATGCTGGGGGGCAATTCGATTTCCAGCGTTCAGTATCGTTTATTGTTGCAATAATTAGTCGTCCCCCCGGCTAAGCCGGGGGGCTAGGAGCCAAGTACATTGTTGCAACAAATTCGTTCATGAAACTGGTCATCGGTCTGGGAAATCCCGGCAGCAAATACGACGGAACGCGACACAACGTCGGTTTTGAGGTGCTAGACGAACTGCGGCGAAGGCATGGCGCAGGTCGTGCAAAAACGAATTTTCAGGCGGAATTGTTTGAGGTTTCGATCGCCGGTCGAATTGCGACTAGTGAAGCGGTGCTTAGCGGAGTAACGATCCGTGAAAATGTGGTCAGCGAAAAACTGTTGTTGGTTCGACCGCAAACGTTCATGAATCTCAGCGGCACCAGCGTGTTGGGTGCCAGGGACTTTTATAAAGTTGTGGATTCCGACATACTGGTCGTCTGCGACGACTTTAATTTGCCTTTGGGCCGACTGCGGCTGCGACCGCAAGGTTCGGCCGGCGGGCAAAAGGGATTGGCGGATATCGTCCGCCGTTTGGGGACCGATCTGGTTCCAAGGCTAAGAATTGGAGTGGGCCCGTTGCCGGTAGGCTGGAATGCCCCGGACTTTGTGTTGGGAAAGTTTGCGAAGGATCAACGCATCGAGATCGAGATCTCGGTGGTGCGAGCTGCCGACGCGGTTGCTGATTGGGTAACCCAAGGCATGGCCTCGGCAATGAACAAATACAACGGCGACTAGTGAAGCCGCAAACAACTCAAGAACACACTATAACTCGACACGTCAGCCAGGCATTGAAAGAGTTCTGATAATTCCTTTCTGACGCTTCCAGTTAAATTAGACAATCTGAACCATATACTGCATTACGAATTGTTCGACACAGGAGTGAAGTCTTGGCTGATAACGTAAACGTCTACTCGAGGGAGCTAGACATAGTTAATTTTTCGTTCGCCTCGAGTAGACGTTCTACTGCAGGCAAGTTTGCTTTTGACAAAAATGGAAGG
>JAYTAU010000607.1:0-7471 GCA_043737375.1 Planctomycetia bacterium | reverse complement strand
AAAATACCCAGCACTGTCAGCAACGAGCGCAGCGGATGCAACAGCAGGCTTTTGACGCCGAGTTGCCAGGTGCGAAGGTTGAAGAGGTACATGCGAGGAGGGAGGTTTTGCGATCTAGTCGTTCGTTGGTGTAACTGGAGGCTTGCCTTGTCGTGCGTCATGGCGGACGAGAATCGTTTGCATCAACTCCTCGGATCCGCGGAACGTTGTCTTCCGAAGGTCTTCGAATGCGAGAGAAAGTGAAATCAATTCCCGCCGAGCCGCCAGCTCGAGTACGGCCAATGTGCCGGCGATCGAGATTCCCAAGTCGCGCGCGACGATCGAACCTGCACGCTCATCCATGAGCAAAAGATCGGCTTCACACTCTTGCGCCAACGCGATGGCTTGTAATTCACCTGGGCCGAGGAGTTGCGATTCCAACAATCTTATGGGCGATTGAATGGTGAGCCACTGCGGGGGCGCCTCGACCCATTGTATGACTTTAAGCGGCGTCTTCTCATGCCGCATTTCTTGAAGAACCCCCGGCGGGATCCGCACCTCTCCAAACAGGATCGGCAACACGAAATCCATTTCGAGCAGCACCAAATAGTTGATCGGCGAGGTGTCGGAAATGACGATCATCGTCCAGAAATTTCTTCC
The DNA here is from genome assembly GCA_043737375.1 of Planctomycetia bacterium. Taxonomy (GTDB): domain Bacteria; phylum Planctomycetota; class Planctomycetia; order Pirellulales; family JALHPA01; genus JAWXCH01. The sequence continues at coordinate 6,832 of JAYTAU010000607.1, read as the reverse complement.
AATTTACGAAGCTGATTGTCGTGGTCTGCAAGTGCTATCAAATCCTCGGTGACGCGGTGAAGCTTCAAAATTGCTTCGGTCCCAAAACGATCGAGCCCTAGCGCAGTCGCCAGCTCATGGTGCGTCAGTTGACCATTTCGATACAGTTCCACTAAGGCAGCCTCGCCGACGACCTGATCCAAATTGGTAATATTTTGTCGAAGTCGCTGCTCGATCGCCTCGGGAAGTTCGATTACGACAGCCATAAATCGTCTCCTTTCAACACTCCATGAATCGATATTACATGCGCACACTGCGACCGCAAGGATCGTTTTGGAAAGAACTGAATCGGTTCGCCGCTCTTTGCCCCCGGCAATTTTCTCCACCGCATGTTTTGCACTCCAACTCCGCACTTCCCTCACTCCTCGCAGCTCGATCCGACGGTCGCCCACAAACCACTGAGTTGTTTCTGCCTTCGCTCGGCGCCGCGTTGTTCGTCCGATTGCAACACACCGTCCTTCAATCGCACGATGCGTTTGGCATGTTCCGCCACGTCTTGCTCGTGCGTGACCATGATGATGGTCTTGCCGGCGTCGTTGAGTTGCTCGAATAGCGCCAAAATCTCGTCCGACGTGGCCGAATCCAAATTGCCCGTCGCTTCGTCCGCCAAGACAAAGTACGGGTTGTTCGCCAAACTGCGAGCAATCGCCACACGCTGCTGCTGTCCGCCCGAGAGCTGCATCGGCTTGTGGCCCAGACGATCGCCCAGCCCGACCAACTGCGCCAGTTCGCCGCACCGCCGACGTTCTTCGCTCGTGACATTGCCGCGATACATCAGCGGCACTTCGATGTTTTCGAGTACCGTCAACTGCTGAATCAAGTTGTACGACTGGAACACAAAGCCGATCCGCGATGCGCGAATCTCGCTCAGTTCGTCGTCGTTCATGCGGGCCACGTCATCCTCGCCCAAGTAGTAACGCCCGGACGAAGGTCGATCGAGGCAGCCCAGCAAATTGAGGAACGTCGATTTGCCCGATCCCGATGGTCCCATGATGGCGACGTAGTCGCCGGCGGGAACTTCGAGCGTGATGCCGCGGACGGCATGCACGACTTCGGCACCCATGACGTAATCTTTTTTCAGGTTCTCAACCCGCACTGCGGTCGTCGATGCAGCGGTCGTCATTGGGCCCCTCCGCCAAACGGCAATCCGACCGTCGGGCTTCCCTCGGCGCGGTTGACGCTTAAGCGGTTCATGGCGGCGGTCATTTCTGCGCGATCGATTCTGCCATCGCCGTTGCTGTCGGAGCGATTGATCCCGTCGCGGCGATCATCGGGGATTTCGTTCTGACTGAGCGAGCCGTCCTTGTCGAGGTCGTACCGCGCGAAGGTCTCGCGAACCATTTCAACCGGGTCGCGTCCCGATTTGCCGCCATAGGCTTTCGCGTCGCCCGATTTGCCGCCTCCTGGCTTACCGGCACCGGACTTTCCAGAGCCCGACTTTCCGTCGGGCGAAGTGACCCCGGCCAGATTTGCAGCCGGACCCCCGGTGTTTTCACCGGGGGCTAAACCGGTTTTGGCGGCACTCGCCACGAGCGGCTTTTTATGGCCGTTGACCTTGTCGGGCGGAGGAGCCGGAAACTCCACCTTGTCGGCAAAACGATCGGGGTTGATGATCACTTCGTCGCCGGGATTCAAGCCCGACCGGATCACGATCGTCTGTTCGTTGCTGGTGCCCACATCGACCCAATGGGCCTCGGGCCGGTTGCCGTTTTGCACCAGGCAATAGTACGCGTCGTCGTGTTCGTAGATTGCTTGCACGGGCACGGCCAACGCGTCCGGTTGTTGATCGATGTGAATCTCGACTTGCGAAGTCAGCCCGGGACGCACGCCGTCGGGCAGTTCGTTGATCTGCACGAACGTCGCATACTGCTTGATGTTGCTACTCATGAAACCGGGTGGAACCGGATACTCGTCGACGCGGGTCACGACGCCGTCGAGCGCCAGATCCGGAAACGCGTCGAGCCGCACGGTTGTCGGCATGCCGACGCGGATGAAGCCGATCCGCGATTCGTTGATCTTGGCCTTGACCTGCATTTTGGTTAGGTCGGGCAGGCGAATCACCGTTTGTCTTTCACGGATGATCGCTCCCTCTTGAATGATCACTTCGGCATTGCCGCGACGATCGGACTCGTTGGCGTAGATTACTTTGCCCGCAGAGGGTGCTTTGACGATGCACTTGTCGACCTGCGCCGAGATCAAAGCCAGCTTGTCGTTATCCAATTTGTGAGTGCTTTGGTCGGCTTGTAGTTTAGCTTCGGCCGTGCGAATATCGGCTTCGAGCTGATTCTCGAACTTCTTTCGCGTGAACTCTCGCAGTACGCGCAGTTTGCTCTGCGTCGTATCGACATCCTTGCGGGCTTTTTCGACCGCAAACTTATCGGCCTCGACTTGCACGGCCGTGGTGTAACCGCGCGCGGCAAGCCGCTCGCTATAACGGGCATACTCCTCGCTGCGGCGCAGATTTTCTTCGGCGACGAAGACCTCGCTTTGTACGGTTTGTTCTTCTTGCTTATAGGTGCCTTCGAGGTATTCCTGCTTCGCGATCACCGCGGTGTCGAAAACATTTTGCGACTGGATGACCAGCGCCTTGCTGTTGTTGCAGACGATCTGCTGTTGAGTACGTTCGTTTTCCAGCGCCGAGCTATCGAACTTGATCAGCACATCTCCTTCTTGCACCACGGTGGCAGCCGGCACGATTTCGAGAATCACCGTGCCGGTCGAACCGCGAGCCTGCACCTGGCAACGAACTTCGACGTTGTTGCTGCTCTCGACCTCACCGGGTTCGATAATGCTGTGCTCGAACGTTGCTCGCTGAACGACGAAGATCATCGCCTCGGCTCGGTTGGTACTTTCGGTGCGCTTCATGAATCGTGGTACGACCAAGGCCGCCACGACGCCGATCGCCGCCAAACTGCCGCCAATCCAGAGCAACGAAATACCGCGGCGCGATCGCCGGGTGATTGGAGCAAATGAGCTTACCCCAGGCGTGAACCGATTCCGTATCGACATGGGTTTTTCCTGAACTGGCGGCAGACTTAACAAGCGGGGTTAACCCGACCGGAGGCGGAAGAGTTAATCTGCGCCATGATGTTAGGCGCTATCGGGGTTGGCAGCTGAGGTCGAGGCGTGGTTCTGACTGGCAAGCGTGAGAATATTGTGCGGTGCTTGCCGTTGTTTGCGGCACCCGAACCGGACCATAGACTCACGATCTTGGGCCACCCTCTATTCTAGTCGGGATTTCCAGGGCTGTCACTGAAACGGAGCCGGTCTGGACTGCTGATTATTAAACCCCGCCGAAATAGCGCAGTTTCGCGGTAGACTCTGTACGCAAGCCGTGACGATTCGGTTTTTAAGGTCCGAACCTTGCGCTGCCCGCGATTGAAACAGCCATTGCTTTGAGGCTAGTTTATGAACTTGCCCCAAACTCCCAAGTTCCGGCAAGTTCAGTTATCCTCAACGCAATATTTCGCTCAAACCAATTCCCTCATCGGCTGGGCACCGTCGTCGACTAGAAACTGCGGACGACCGCTTAGGTCGTTCAAAGTCGTGGTTTGAACATTCAGTCCCATCTGATGGTAAAGTGTCGCGTGAACTTCGCCGAATTTGACCGGCCGATCCTTGGCGTGCCCGCCTAGTCGATCGGTCGAGCCGATAACTTGCCCGGTACGCATTCCACCGCCTGCCAATAGCGCGCAACTGACTTGCGGCCAGTGATCGCGCCCGGCATCTTTGTTGATTTGGGGCGTGCGGCCGAACTCACCCCAAACGACAACCGATACATCGCGATCGAGTCCGCGCTGATGCAGGTCTTCGACCAACGCACTAACCCCTTGATCAAGCATCGGCATATCCTGTCTTCCTGCGGCAAAATTCTGCCCATGCCAGTCCCAACGACTAAAAGCCAGCGTTACGCAGCGCGCACCGGCCTCAACCAGCCGGCGGGCAACCAGCATCTGCTCCATCAATTTTGGACCGCCGTCGTCGCGATTCTTCGGATCACCACGGCCATAACGCTCAACCACGCGCGGATCTTCCTTCGAGAGGTCGAGGGCCTCGACCAGGCGACTACTTGTCAATACGCCCAGCGCCTGTTGATTGAAAGTGTCCATGCCGGTCATCGTACCCGTCGAATCCGCCTCGCGACGAAACCGGTCGAAGCCGGCGAGCAGGCTCTTGCGATCGCGCAAGCGCTCGAGCGTGCAACCGTTGAGCACCATGTCCGCCTTGCCCTCTCCATCGGGCTTGAATGGCGCATGCGCGATGCCCAAATATCCCGCCTGACCTGAATCGGCCCAAGGCATATGACCCATCTTGGGTGCCAGACCGACAAAAGCCGGCACCGCCGGATCGGCTTGTCCGAAGAGCTTCGAGAGATTCGATCCGATCGAAGGCCAACCCCCTTGCGGCTGACGTTGGTGAGGGCGTCCGGTTTGACATTGAAATGCATAATGATCGCCTGTCGCACCAACGATCGAGCGGATGATGGCGAACTTATCCATCATGCCCGCTATGCGCGGGAACATCTCACCGATCTCAATACCTGGCACATTGGTGCGAATGGGCTGAAATTCGCCGCGGACTTCGACCGGAGCGTCGGGCTTCAAGTCGAACATGTCCTGATGAGGCGGACCACCGGGCAGAAAGATCATGATCACCGCTTTGTGGCGATTCGATTTGCCCGCTTGCTGTTCGGCGCGCAAGATTTGCGGCAGCGCCAAGCCACCCAGCGAAAGCGAACCGATCCGCAAAAAACTTCGTCGCGAAATTCCATCGCAGAACGGATGTCGATCGCGCTGTCCGAGAATCGTCAACATGAAGTCGATCCTTGCTGCACGTGTAACACGGCGGCGAGAAGTTTGGCAATTTGAAATCGCTTGGAGGCAAGCAATACGGCAGGCGCTTTGATGAGTCAAAAATTATCGTATCGGAAACTTCCGATCGGTTCAAGCAGAGTTCGGTTAATCAAAATTCTGTAGCTTCGATTGTCGGTTGGATTTTAAGCTGTAACATTTAATGTCCCAAGTTCGCTTATAAAGGCGTTACATGAGACATGAGCCTCGAAACGGGCCTAAGCGAGCAGAGCAGGTTCTTGACCAGTGTTCACAATGCAACTCCACTAATCAGCCAGCAGCAAAAAGATTGTGAAATAATTCCCAAACTATTGAGCATTCCAAACATTTACGTGTCAGAATAGTGCTTCCGGCCGCGGGAAATCCCCTGCGACATATTGTTATCTTTATCAGCAATCTCGGTTATCAGCGAGCTCTTCATACGGTTTGCAAGCATGGCCACTGCACCAAAACAAGCCAGTTCACTACAGCAAGCCACCGACGTCCTGCTCCATCTCGACCGCATCGGCAAAACCTACAAGATGGGCGAGGTCTCGGTCGAAGTTCTCAAAAATATCTCGCTCGAAATTCGCCACGCCGAACTGCTCGTCATGGTCGGCCCTTCCGGTTCGGGCAAGACCACCATGCTCAACATTATCGGAGGGCTCGATATCCCATCGCATGGCCAAGTTTGGTATCGCGAGCGCGACATCGCTCAAGCCAGCACGCGCGAACTGACCCGTTATCGTCGCGAGACGGTCGGCTTCGTGTTCCAGTTTTACAACCTGATCCCCAACCTGACCGCGCGTGAAAACGTGATGGTCTCGACCGAGATCAGCGACGACCCGCTCGATGTGGATGATGTGCTGCAGATGGTCGGGCTCGAACATCGCAAGAATCACTTTCCCGCGCAGATGTCGGGGGGCGAACAACAACGTGTGGCGATTGCCCGCGCGCTAGCCAAAAATCCTGAGCTGTTATTGTGCGACGAGCCGACCGGCGCGCTCGATTTCGATACCGGCAAAAAAGTGTTGCGGTTATTGGTCGATCTGAAGAATCAACTCGGCAAAAGCATTTTGGTGATTACGCACAATGCAGCGATCGCCGAAGCGGCCGATCGCGTCGTGCGAATTCGCAGCGGCGAGATCATCGACCTGCACGAAAACGCCGAACCGCGCCCGCCCGAGGAGATCATCTGGTGAACGTCCTCGATCGCAAACTGCTGCGCGAGGCCCGGGCATCCAAGGGCCTCATCCTGGCGATCACCAGTTTGGTCGCGGTGGGCGTGATGTGCTTCATCTATATGCGCTCGGCCCATCGCAACCTCAACATGGCGAAGGACCAGTATTACGCGCAATGTCGCATGGCCGACTTTTGGGTCGATGTGAAAAAAGTGCCGATTGCCGAACTGGAGGATTTGACCAACATCAAAGGCGTGACCGAGATCCGCCCGCGCATCCAATTTTTTGCGACAGTTGATTTGGAACGCGCGCCGTATCCATTGAATGGTTACGTGGTCTCACTGCCCGACGAACGCAAGGCGGTCATCAACGATGTGGTACTCAAGCGCGGCGGTTACTTCACCGAGCGCCGTCGCAACGAGGTGCTGGTCAACGACGCCTTTGCGCGTAAACATGCCTTGCACCCGGGCCAATGGATTCATTTGATTCTGAACAATCGCCGCGAAGAACTGTTCATTGTGGGCACTGCGATCAGCAGCGAGTTTGTGTACCTGGTCAGCCCCGGTTCGATTACGCCCGATCCCGAACGGTTCGGCGTGTTCTACATCAAGCAGACGTATGCCGAAGAAGTGTTCGACATGGACGGTGCTTGCAACCAAGTCACCGGACTATTGGCGCCCGAGGTTCGTGAACGTCCCGACGATATTTTGCGACAGATCGAGCGCCGGCTGAGCAGCTACGGTGTGTTCAGCAAGACGCCCCGAAAAGATCAGCCATCCAGCC
>JAYTAU010000606.1:0-7474 GCA_043737375.1 Planctomycetia bacterium | reverse complement strand
TTTGATCCCACATGGCCGTGAAAGGTATCAATTCGATGGCAAATCGCCGGCGAATGGCGTTATCCGAGGTCTCTCGCAACAGAATCGTCTCGTAGGGTCGTCGCCAAAGTTGCACGCCCGCCACCGAAGCGGCGTTGGTCAGCTTGGTCTCAATTGCTGCGGGGTCGACCGTCAACACGGCGCGATGCTCTCCGGCCAACGAGGCTTCTAAAAACTTCATTCGCTTGGAGAGATAACCGGGACTGGCTTCAACCAGCACCGTGACCTGCTTGAGGTCGTCGGCAGTCACCGGGTAACGGCGTTTGTCGACATCGAGCTGCCGAAGCAACTGATCATCGGTCGCGACTTGCGCCAGTGTGGCGATACCGCGGCCGTCGGGTCCGGGGATCGGCATTCCTAATGCAGGGTCGAATAAGTAGAGGTCGGCCGGTTTGTCAGTTTTTTTGTCGCCATCGTGAGCGGGTGCCTTTAGCACGAGCGCCGGAATCCAATCATTAAGTGCCTGAGGCTTTTCCGGACTTCCGAGCCCCAGCATGACCACATCCAAGTTCTGTTGCCGAGCCAACAGCATGAACAGCCAAGCCCGATCGCTAGCAGTACCGCGGCCCAACAGCGAGGTTTCCCAGGGCATGTGCCAACCACGCGGTAACTGATACGGCTTTTGTTCGGGCCAATCGTCGGGCTCGAGCTGAACGTTTTGTATCACCCAATCGAACAATCGCTCGGCGTCGCGAAGCGGTTGCGGGTCGGACTCGGTCGTGAATCGCAATCCTTGGCTCTCGGGCAAACTTAGAATGTGTTTGCCAATTTTTCCTAGCCAGACCGCTTCGCGCAGCAACGCGGCATCGTAATCGGGAACAAATGAATTCTGGTCGAGCGATTCGAGCATCGAGGTCTGCTGCAGTCGCGGCGACAAGTTGTGCAGTCGCGGTTCTATTTGCCAATCGACCTTGACCACTTGCCCATTGATCCATTGATTCAATCTTTCGGCAACGAGAGCCAAAGCGAGCCGTTCATCGTATTGATCGAGCTCGTGCAGCGTGTTGATGGCACCAACCAACAGATCACTCGACGTCGATGCTCGAACGCGCGGAGCGGATCCCGTTTGAATAGGACTCGAAGTGCCACACCCAACTACCGTGAGTACGGCCATGGCGAGGGCCGTCAGCAACGATACGAAGCGCAACATCGACCGCAAATGCGAGTGCTCGAATGAGGGCAAACTTGATTCGGATAGGACTGTCACTGCAGTTGCTCCACGGTTTGGCGAATTTTGCAGATTCGCTCGATCAGTCCGGCAAACTGATCAAGCGGCACCATGTTCGGCCCATCGCTGGGTGAGCTGTCAGGGTCGGGATGGGTTTCAAGAAACAGGCCGTCGATGCCCAGAGCGGTTGCTGCGCGGGCCAGCGGTTCGACCATCGCACGATTACCTCCCGTGGCACCACCCAGTCCGCCAGGCTCTTGTACGCTGTGTGTGGCGTCAAAGATCACGGGCACGCCCAAAGCACGCATTTGCGGGATCGAACGCATGTCGTTCACCAGCCGGCCGTAACCAAAAAATGTCCCCCGTTCGCACAACATAATATTTTGGCAACCGGCATCTTCGAGCTTGGTGACGACATGTTTCATGTCCCAGGGAGCCAAAAACTGCCCTTTTTTGACGTTTACCGCTCGGCCAGTCTCGGCCGCCGCGACCAGCAGATCGGTCTGACGGCACAGAAACGCGGGAATTTGCAAAATGTCGCAAACGTTTCCGACCGGGGCACATTGATACGACTCGTGAACGTCCGTCGTGACGGGCAGGCCAGTCGACTGTTTGATGAGGCTAAGCACTTCGAGGCCGCGCTCAAGCCCGAACCCACGAAACGCGCCGCCGCTGGTTCGGTTGGCCTTATCGAACGAAGCCTTAAATACAAGTTGGACCGGCAACTCGCGCGTGATCCGCTGCAACTCCCGGGCGATCGAGAGCGTCAGCTCTTCGCTTTCAATTACACACGGGCCCGCGATCAGCAACAACGGCTGTCCTGGTCCGCAACGATATGAGCCCACCTGGGCGGTGGCATTGGGCATGTGGGGCTCCCTGGCTTGATGGTGCGATCGAGTGATCGCACGAATAAGGGCTGCCCATTTTAGAGCAAAATCGAGAGCGTCTGTCGACGGCGCTCACGATTTTGAAATGAACCACGGAAACGCGGCTCAAGGAAGGAATTGAACCACGAAACACACGAACGACACGAAAGGGAAGAGGATATGGATGAGGGGAATTGTATATTTGAAAATTTCAACCAGACAGGCTGTTGCCTTCACCCTACCTACACCCCACTTCCTACATCCTCATTTCGTGTATTTCGTATGTTCCGCGGTTAGCTTCTGTTTTTTCGTGGTTTTGTGCTATTCGAAGTCGTATGCCTGGCCGTCGAGGACCAACGTCACCGGTTCGTCGAAAGCCAAGTACTGAGCAACATCCTTGCCATGTTTGTCAACGATTTGGAAGTACTCATCGCTGAATCGCTTGATTTTTTTGGCATTCTTTTCTTGTTCTTCTTTTACGTTGGATTCAACCCACCGATTATCTCGGCGGTAGAACGACTTGTTGCCGACGTTCTTGACATTCTGAGCAACTTTGGCACGCTCGGTTTCTTCGCTCGATGCTTTTAAAGCAGGCATGGATGCACGACCATTGAACCCCGCTCCACCGGCAATTGCCGGCGCACCGGTCGGATTGGCGACTGTGCTGCTAAATCGACTCTCGGCGGCTTTCTCATCATAACTGCCCCCAAACGCCGAATCGGCGGCCGCCGGAGCATTGGCCGCGCGTTGCAGATAGCCCTTATTGATTCGGGCCGAGACGCCGCGTTCGCCGCTCAGGTCGCTCGAAAACAGATCCAAACGCCGGTCCGCCTCGCGAACGCCGAATGCCAAATCATGCTTCTGATTCTCGTCGGCCAAGAACGATGTGTAGGGCGTGAGGATGCCATGCTTGGTCGAGAGTGTAACTAGCTCCTTGACGAGTTCCTCGTTCTTTCCCTTGAGGTCCAACTCGTCCAGAATCTCTCCGATTCGGCGCATCGCCCACAACTTTTCGACAAACGCGTTCGATTCGTCGCCGCTTTTGTCGGTCAGTTTGGCGGGGAAGTCGAATTTCTGTTCCTTGTCGCCGATCTTGCCGGTGATGGTCACCTTGGCGTCGCCCGACTTTTTATAGCGGCCCACAATGACCAGTTTCTCGCCGGCAAACAGGTCGGTAACTTGCTTGGGATATTGCCGATTGATGATCGAGCCCTCTTCGGCCTTTGCCCCTTCGACATCGAACTTGATCGAAACATCGGTCATCACCGGAGCACCAATCCGGCTGTATAATGCGCTGACGCGGGCCTCGATATTTTCGTTCGGTCGGACGTACTCGCTTTGACCGAAATTCTCGCGGACCAGCTTGTCGAGCAGTCGCGCGTTGAGGTCGTACCCCACGCCAAACGCGAATATTCGAGCACGAACTTTGTTGTTCTGCTTGGCGGCCGCGACGATCTTGCTTTCGTTGGTTTCGCCAACGGTGGGTAATCCGTCGGTGAAGAACAACACGAAGTTCGGGCGGCTGGTATCCTTCAATTGCTCGAGCGCCCGAGTCAGCGCGCCGTTGATGTTGGTGCTGCCCCCGGCGTAAATGCCTTCGACAAATCCCAGCGCTGCTTTGCGAGTTTCCTCGTTGTACTTTTGCAGCTCGGGTTTCCATAATTCAACTTCGCTGTCGTAGGCGATGACGTTAAACGTATCGCCTTCGCGCAAATTGTTGAGCATGAACTTCAGCGCGGCCTTGGCCTGTTCGATTTTTTCGCCGCTCATGCTGCCCGAGCGATCCATGACCAACAGCACGGTCTTCTTCGGCCGCTCGTCGCCGACGGCTTTGATTTCGGGACTGGTCAGCAGCAATAGATACCCTTCTTCGTCGCTCTTTGGACGATAACTGATCACCGAGGTTCCGACTTGCCCCTTACCGACATCGTACATCAGCCGAAAGTCGCTGGTCGGAACCTGATTCTTCACGCTGTAAGTGATGTTGGCGTGTTTATCGTCGGGCCGCTTGATTTCGATGGTATGACTGGGGCTGTAGATGTTCTTGATGTCGGCATTGCTCTCGATCGAAAGGCTGAACTTGACTTCTTCGACCGGGTGCGATGTGTACTTGGCCGTGCTGAGCGGAAACAAGAAGTCCGTCAGTCCATCGAGCTTGCGCAACAGTTGCGAATACTTGAGCGTGACCTTGCGCTCGGCACCCGGCGGCACCGGAAACACGCTGGTCTTGAACATGCCGGTGCCCATCCATTCCAACAGCGCGGGATCCTGATTTTTGCGAACGATGGCTTCGTACTGCTTGCCGGCCTCTTTGGCATCGAGCAGTTTGGCCGGCATTTCCTTACCGTCCACCAGCAACGTGAGTTGGTCGATTGCCCCTTCATAGGGCAGCGGAAACACGAACGCGACTTCCATTTGCCGGCTGCCGGTATTCACAAACGACTGCGAAACCTGCACGCGCGCCACCTGGTCGGCAATCTTGGCGTTGACCTCGAGTGATTTGATTTTGTAGGTGCTCTCGGGCTGCGGGCGTGGGACCGGACGCGGAATCGGGTGAGGGTAGGGGGGATAAATGATGATCGGCCGCGGCAACGGAATGCGGTCGTCCGGTTGAATATGAATCAACAGGCCCTGCGCGTCGACCATGTTTGGGCTTAGCGCGGTCGCGAAGAGGATCGCCGGAAATAACAGCGCGAAGAGTGAGCGGCAAAGTGATGGACGGGGCATGTGCAACCCTCCTCGTAAACGAACGCGTGATGCTGAAAGAGTTTAGAAATCCATCGCGGCAATCGAAAGTCTTTATTCTTATTAGACCCCGGACTTGGCCGCGATCAAGTATCTGCTTGGTAACAAGTGCGTGACCTTAAGACGACGTTTTGACGCAATTCACTTAGCAAGCGTTCCATCGTTCTTGCGATTGCCTGAAAGAAATTGGCGACAATCTCGCACTTAGCCCAGATTGCGCATTCGACGAATTGTGATGTTGGAACGTGAAACCAGCTACTTAGTTGCCGAAGGATGCCATTAAATCACGCTTGCGGCGAATGCCCCATTCTTGGAAACTACGCAGCCGATTGACGGAAGAGATTTAACTCCTGTAGGAAACGCACCCCGTGGCGTTTCGGAGCCTCTTTGGTCGCACGAAGCGGTTGGTCGCCTAACACAATTATGCTGCTAATCTCGCATAACTCGCCGTCGAGTCTCCAACCTTGGCTGTATGGGTTTGCACTGCTAATCATCGTTTCATCCGGCTGTGCCCGCTGGGGTACTTCATCGTTGCCCCCGCCCACTCCGCCGGTGATTGCTTTTGGACCGGCAGTACCGCAATACAACCCGCCGAATTTTATGCCAACGGGCGCGGCGGTCGGTGTGGCCAACCCGGTGGTCGTACCGGCACCCGATCGCGATATCGCTTGGGATCAGATCGTTGACGTGGTCGACGACTATTTCAAAATCGTGCGCGAAGAGCGCGTCAAAGTCACGGGCGACATCGTCACCGAGGGGCAGATCGACACTTTTCCAAATACCGGAGCGACTCTACTGGAGCCATGGCGCGAGGACAGCGTGGGCTTCTATCAGCGACTCGAAAGCACTTTGCAATCGATCCGCCGGCGGGCCTACGTGCGAGTCATACCCGACGCAGAGGGGTTCTTGGTCGACGTGGCGGTTTTCAAAGAACTGGAAGATGTGCCGCGTCCGCAAGACGCCACGGCAGGCGCGGCGGTGTTTACCATCGACAACGGCATCGACCGCAACACCGAGCAAGAACCGTTTATCGGGCGACAAATCGGTGACCCCGTTCGGGCGGTTGCCAACCCGCGCTTGACCGCCGGTTGGATCGGTATCGGACGCGATGCGCAGCTGGAACAGGTGATGCTGGCCCGCATTCAAGAGCGGCTGACGCGAGGGCCGATACTGGTGCAGCCACGACCGGCGGCGATTACTCCGGCGCAATCGGTGCCGGTATTAGGATTTCCCGCAGTGCAACAAGATGTGGGCTTGCCGCCAAGCAACCGGTAGCGCGCGAGGCTGGGGACTGGGGACTGGGGACTGGGCGAGCGGGGTTGCGTCAGCACCCCGTGATTTAAGTGGTGGCGATCCCGGTGCGTCAACACCAACATCGCCGACGCCACATCGCCAACGCCGCGATTGCTACTAGCAAAATCCCTGCCGGTTCGGGCACACCGGCTACTGTCATGGCGACGGCTGCACCTGCGTCGATGCGACCGTGGCCGTAGACTTCGTCCCAACCCGGCGTGCCCAGATCGACGGACGATGTAAACAAAATCTGCTCGACATCGAGCGGCGACAAATTAGGGTTGATCGACCAGACGAGCCCCGCCACGCCGGAGGCCAGCGGCGCGGCGAAACTGGTGCCACTGCCGGTGCCATAGCCGTTGGCGAGCGTGGGATCGGCCACGAGAATATCTTGAGCCGGCGCCGAGAGATCGACAAACGGACCCCAGGTGCTGCCCACGCCTGTGCCATTCGTCCAGCGACCGTCAGTCTGGTTGGTGCCGGCCACGAAGATCAAGTTCGGGAAGTTACCTCGATCAATCCGGCTGTCGCTATTGCCAGCGGCCACAAATGTGAGTGCTCCCAGACTGCGAGCGTAGGCCGCGGCGTCATCGAGTCCACCGTACGTCAGGGTGCCTTGCGAAACGTTGATGACCCGCGCGCCGGCATCGGCTGCCGCGCGAATTCCTGCGGCGATCCAGGCCGAGGAATTGTTGGCCGCTGCGTTGGTGACGGTGATCGGCAGAATGGTAAAATTGCCGACTCCCGCGCCCCCGATCGCGTTATTTACGCCCATCGCGGCCACGCTGGCGACATGCGTTCCATGCCGCAGCACGCTGCTGCCCATAAGAGCCGCATCCGTAAAAGGGGCGGCGCTTGTGGCCGACGATGCCGTGTCGAGCCGGCCGGACAAATCGGGCGTTGTACTGATTACGCCCGTATCAAGCACGGCGATTTTGATGGCCGCTGAGCCGGTGGTATGCATCCAGGCCTGCGGCAGGCCAATGGTCGCGGCGCTCCACTGATGCGTAGCGAAGTACAGATCCGAGGGAATAAGTTCTGCCGATGCCGGAATCGCGCTCGCGAGAGTTACTGCGAGAAACAGACTAACCGTCCTAAGTACGCACAATTGACAATAAAAAATCAATTGCCTGAAAACGCAAGCAGTCGTTGAGTTTCTATTCGAATCGTACAAAGCGAAGTCGCGATGCATGCTTACCTGTTGCGGCGACGGTAGAATATGAATAAGGCTACTCCAGCGAAACAACTGAGCCACAAACTACTTGGCTCCGGCACAGCGGTGATCGCGGCGAACGAGCCCGCGGAACCGAGGATGCCAACTTGGCCGGCAAAGGCACCATCCAGAAGCGACTGGTCATCGCCA
>JAYTAU010000605.1:0-3024 GCA_043737375.1 Planctomycetia bacterium | reverse complement strand
TCGATCGAACGATTCAGCACGAGTGAACCGACAAACGGCAAGGTTACGATCAGTTGCACCGGCTTCCGCATCGTCACCCCCAAGCGAATAATTACCTGCGAAAAACTGATCGTCACGGTCGGCGGCAAGTCGTACCCGGGCTGCGGCACGCGCGGCGACGGGTACCCTTGGGCGAAGCAGCTTGGTCACACGGTCACTCCCACGCGACCGGCGTTGGTACCGCTGCTGACCGAAGAAGATTGGGTTCGCGATCTGAAAGGGATCACCATCCCCGATGTGCAGGCCCGGATCGTTCTCAATCCGTCAATTCCAAACGAACACGGTAATTCCGTAAATCAATCTGAACTTCCGCTCGAGACTGCAAAGCGATCTTCAAAAAATCCGAAAGTTCGTCCTCTGGCCGAACGTCGCGGGTCCTTTCTGTTCACGCATTTTGGTTTGTCAGGCCCTGTGGTGTTGGATGTCAGCCGCGCGGTGACCGCGCATGCCAACCCGCGCTCGCTGCTGCTCGAATGCGACCTGTTGCCCGACATCGCGATCGCAACACTCGAAAACCAGCTCAAAGCAGCCGCAGCCGCGGAAGGTAAAAAACCGCTGACTGCCTTCGTCGATGAGCGTCTGCCGCGGCGACTAGTTGAAAGTTTACTGGCGCGGGCCGGCCTGTCGCCGGTGCTTCGCATAGCCGAACTTAGCAAAACAGGCCGCGCCGATTTAATCGGCTCGATCAAGCAATTGCGGATTTCGCTGACGGGCAGTCGCGGCTTCGAAAAGGCCGAAGTTACCGCGGGCGGAGTTGCGTTGGGTGAAGTCGATTCGAGTACGTTAGAAAGCAAACTGGTCCCCAATTTGTATTGGGCGGGCGAAGTGCTTGATCTTGACGGGCCGATCGGCGGATACAACTTTCAAGCGGCCTTTAGCACGGGTTGGCTTGCTGGGTGTAGCGTTTAAGTTCTTTGCCTCTTTGAGTTGAAAGTTTTGCGTAATGCCACCAAACGCTTGCCTTGCCGGTGAATTGCCACTTACAATGCGGCGGGCCGCAACCTGGGAATAGAGGAGGCGTTTTATGCGACATAGCTTTGCTTTGACGGCGCTCTGGTCGATGGCGATCGTGTTTGCCGAATTTCTGCCGGCAGCTTCGGCGCTTGCCCAACCGTTGCAACTACAAACCGTCAAGTCGGGATTCAGTAGTCCGGTATTTGCGACTCAGGCACCCGGCGATCCCAGTCGGCTGTTCGTCGTCGAGCAAGGTGGCTTGATCAAGACAATCAACCTGGGCAATACGGCAGCGCCCACTTCGACATTTTTGAACTTGGGTTCATTGATAACTTCGGGTGGTGAACAAGGTCTGTTGGGTTTGGCTTTTGCGCCCGATTACTCCAGCACCGGCCGATTTTATTCTTACTACACGGGCAATAGCACCGGCGGCACGGCGGGCGATTTAGTCGTCGCTCGACATCAGGCCGTTCTGCCGGGCGGAAGTTCGAGTTATTCAGGGGCCACTTCGGCTTCGACCGGTACTCAGATATTGCGAGTTCCGCATCCCGGCGAAACAAATCATAACGGCGGTTGGATCGGATTTCGCCCTGGCCAGCCGAACAATCTGTATGTGGCCACTGGAGACGGCGGCGGCGGAAATGATCCCAATAACAACGCGCAAAACCGTAATTCACTGCTTGGAAAAATGCTGCGATTGGACGTTAGCGGAGCGACCAGCTATACCAGCCCGGCGAGCAATCCGTTCTTTGGTGCGACGGCCGGTGCCGATGAAATCTGGGCGATGGGGCTGCGCAATCCGTATCGCAATAGCTTCGACAAGCAAACCGGCGATTTTTGGATTGCCGACGTCGGCCAAGGCGCCCGCGAGGAAGTAAATTTTGAGCCGGCCGCTAGTCCCGGTGGTGTGAACTATGGTTGGGACGTCCGCGAAGGCACAATTGCCGGCCCCTCTGCCCCCGGTGTGGCCGACGGCCCTCTCACCAATCCATTGCTCGACTACGACCACGGCGTCGGTCGATCGATCACAGGCGGTTATGTCAATCGGGGCAGCGAGATCCCCGGCTACGAAGGGACCTACTTCTTTGCGGATTTTTTCAACCGAGTATTCACCTACACTGCGGCTCAGGGCCGGATCGATCGTACTACTCAATTGGGTTTATCGCTCAGTCCGCCGGCTTTCAATCCATCGTCGTTTGCGGAAGGGCTCGACGGTGATTTGTACCTGATCGACTATGGGAACACCGATCCTCGGTCACCGCTACGAGCGGGAGCGATCCATCAAATCGTGCCCGAACCATCGACCGTGGCACTACTCATTGGCGGCGGTGTCTGCGGCGGCTTGGCGCTTATCGTGCGAAAGCGACGTAACAGCAGGCTGTCACACCCCGCGGCCCGAGAGGTTGTTTAACCGAGCCGCAAACTGCGATGGCGAGCCACAGTCTCAAGCCTCGCATCTCAAGCCCCAATTCCCTTCCCCAGCAACTCGCGTTTGCGGCGAATGAACTTCAAGTGATTCTCCAAATGGTCGCTATAGCCGGCCACAAAATCGCGTAACGTCAGTTTGCCCCGTTCGCTATGAATTCCAGTGCGCGCGAACGCTTCGTCGGGTAGGCGTCGCAAAATCTCGGTCGTGTGTAGGCGATTTAAGCGAAACAACTCGCACACCGCGGCAATATCTTGGTCGTGATAGAACAGCTGATCGGCCGCCGCTGACTCGTCGTAACCCATCAATAACGGGTTGTTCATGGCGATGATTCGCTTCATTCGCTCCGACGCAATCAGATCGCTATCGAGCAAATGCACCACGATCTGTTGAATGCTCCAAGTGCCAGGCACCGGATAAGCGATCAGTTCGTCGCGCGTCAGGCCCGCAATCTCGGCAGCTAGTTTTTCAGCTCCGCCACGATAGCTCTCAATCAATGTACGATCCATGCTTGCAATCCTCAATCAAAAGTAAAATCTGTGACGCGACATGCTATCACCCAACGCCAATGTTAGCCCGCGAGTCAACTTCGGTTAAGTAGCGCG
>JAYTAU010000604.1:0-7495 GCA_043737375.1 Planctomycetia bacterium | reverse complement strand
ATGATTGCGACGAAGGCGATCGACAACTTTTCGCTGCAAATTTTTCGTAACGATAGGAACACATCTTGCACCGGGGGCGGTTTCCGAAACCGGGCGCTAATCTGCTTTAGTTCACTATCCAGTGCACGATACAACTCATCCCGCTCGACGACATCTGGTGTTTTCGAAATCGTAACCAATCGATCGAAAAACTCGTTGACTGTTCTTGCGCAGGTATTCCAATCAATAATCAAATCCGCTGCCCAGTCGATCGCGTTTCTAGGAAGCGGGAGGTCGTTGTCGGTCAACGTAGCCATCGAGCGCACTCCTCGATTCGCAACGAAGCCAACCACCTCTAATCCAAATGCACGCTCTCCCAGATCGAAAGTTTCCGACAATTGTTTTGGAGCGGGCAAAGTTCGATAGTCGCGAGTCACGGCCAAAAACTGCGCCTCTGTTAAGCTCGAATCACCGAGCAACGCTACAAATGATTTGGAAGCAAAGTTATCGATCAGACCACTGACCAGGTAATCGACGATGCTGCTGCCTTGCCCGATTAGTCGTGCCAATTTAAAAGTGGCGTGAATGTCGCCCCATGCCTCGGCGATTCGATTGTCGTTTAACTGTAACATCGCTCGACACGTAATCGCTTTTGCCGCTTCGCGTGAGGCCTGAACGCCGATGAGCGGTGCCAATTCATTTAGCGGCGCATAGAGCGGCAGATAACAGCGTTCTCGCTTGGTTGTCTCGACAATCGTCTTTAGCGGCTTGTCGTTTTTGTCCAACCACGCGGCGATTTCGGGACAGTCAGCGCGCTTCCAAGGCGCGGCCATGCACTTTTGCAATTGATCGCGAAGCCGATCTTCGCGGCTGAGAGGCTCATCATCCGCATCGGTGGCTTTCGCCGCTGCTGCATCGTTCGGCAGCGTCTTGATAAACTCGTCGAACCGGACAAAATATTCCCCCTGTTCCGGCAGCGGGTCGATGCCCAGTCGCTTGAAGAACTCGGCGCGATGCTGCTCCTCGATCTCGCCCGGGCCGACCGCGCGCAACAGCAGCACCGCGGCGTTGTTTTCCGGCGTTACGCCCTTGCTCAGTTTCGCATTCAGCGCCGCCACGTAATCCGGGTAGCCGTCGTCGCGCAGCGGCTCGGTAATGTACGTGGTCTCTTTCGAAATGATGATCTTCGGCTTTGGCCGTGCGTCATTTTTTTCAGTCCGCTGATTTTTATCATCCCCCAACAATGCCCCTGGCTCAAACCAACACGGCATTGCGGCGAAGTTGAATAGCGCAGACGCCAATGCGACTAACATCACCCGACGCACCTGCGAGGCCTGGCCAGTCGCGGCACAAACACCTGGCTTACACGTCGGATTCAGTTCGCAATAAAATAATGCAGGTTGTAATATTCGCTTGTAACGCACAATGTGCCCCCTTGAAATAGTATTTGAGTAGTCCCAATCATACATGCTCACCAAGCACTGGCATTGCCGGAGGCAAACTTGTTTACGTCGCTAGGTTGGGGTTCTGAGAACCGTTAGTGACAGTTTACTCACCCCCCGCGACGAAGCCCAGCAGCAATAAGGCCAAACAAATCGCCAGAGTCGTATACGTCACGCCGAGGTCAACTTGCCCAGGCAGCGGCTTAGGTGTCGGCGAGTTTTCCGGCGGAGATGCTTTCGCCGTTCTCAGCCCGAAGTGTCGCCCCTGTCCGCACCAGAGTTTCAGTCCGATGGGCACGGTGACCAATCCGAACAACCACAGTTGCCACATCATTGCGCCGTGGCGTAGAAGGTCGTCGCAGTCGCCGACGCGATTGAACGAGCCGATGCCGATGTACAGTCCGTTGGCAATCAGGCAGAAGCCCGCGAAGAACCGCAGCACATATGCGCCGCGCTCCCGCGCGCCAACCGTCCACAGTACTACCGGCACCACGACCCCGATGATCGGCCCCGCCCAGACGACAACCAACGGGCTGGGATTGCGAGTCAAATCCGTACGCGAGATCGTCAGCGGATGCAGCACCACGCGGGCCACTTGTCCGCCAGTGAACCAAGCACCGACCACATGCCCTAGCTCATGCACGGCTTGCATGAGCAGCCACGAACCGACGAGCGTCGCCGCGATCAAAATAGTTTGATGAAGGCGTGGCATAGTGTTTCATCAAGTTGCACTAGTTGCCAACGATGTACGTTCTTCATATTTCCGCAATGCCAATGTTGGTTGCTACGTTCGAGCAGACTATCGGTTTAAACAATACGCAGCCATCTGCCTCATTTCGCGCAATGCCGTCGACGACGTTGCATCAGTGCCAGCACCGGCAACGCGGCGACAAATATCATCCAACTGCTCGGCTCGGGCACCGGCAAGGCTTGCGAAAACATCCAATCGTACAACCGGTTGTCGTTGTAAAATCCCGACCAAATGACGTGTCCGCCGGTTGGTCGCTCGGTGTAGCGAATCGGATCGTCCACGGCGGTCGGGTAACCTAGCAACGTTTGGTTGAAGGCAATCGTCGCGCTAGACTCTAGTCCCGTCAGCGCCTTGTAGGTCTCCGACGAAAACAGGGACGAGACCGTGCCGTCGTCCTTCGCATGAATCAACCACGTCGGTACATGGTTAAAGTGCTCCACCGCGTCGGGGTTCGATGTAGACAGGTATCCGCCCGACATCGGCACCGCCGCCGCGAATTCGAACGGCGGATTGGCCGGCGTGTTGGTGTAGTCGAGATAGTCCATCGTTCCAAACCCGCCCAGCGAAAGCCCTGTGATGTATAGCCGGTTGGTATCGACGGCTTGCGTGGCGATCAGATGTTGCAAAATGGCCGGCGTGCGATCGCTGCCGGTTGTCGACCAGAAGGTATTGCCCGACGGTAGCTGCGGCGCGACGAGAATCGCCGGGTACGTCTCAAAAGTCTTGTCGATCAGCCCGGCGATATGCACCTTGACCTGTTTGGCATTATCATTGCCGCGCTCGCCCGATCCGTGCATGAACGTGATCAGCGGGTAGCTGCCGTTTGGGTCATAATTCTTAGGGTAATATACGCGGTACGGCATTGTGATGCCGCTGCCGTCGTTGAACGTCAGCGCTTGCCCCATAGTCCAGTCGCGCGCAATGGCGGGCACCGCAAGTTGCGCGATGGCGATCATAAAAACGACGGGAACAATTGAAATGGCGAATCGTGAGATGTGCATTGAACGTCCTTCAAACTGGTTGGGGGCGAACGAAAAATAACTTCCCGATATTTCCGACCCTCGCCCCACCCTCTCCCAGAGGGAGAGGATTTTGTGAGGAAGTTATTTTTCGTTCGCCCTTTTGAATCTGATTGCAACGACCTTGCTATCGAACATGCTAGCTGCATCTCGCTTAGAGTTTCGACGCGATTCACCGACCGAAATATATTCGTGTTGGAATGCGAGATCCACGACGTCGCGGATGACAAGCAAACGTTGACAAGCAAACGTGTGGTTAAGTTCGCGCCGAAATTTGTCAACTCCGCAACTGGTTGGCTCGCTCATGACTTCGGATACCAGCGTAGCGTTTGTCGGCCGCGAATTCGAGTAGCCAACTCAGCAGTTGCCATGTTTGGAGAACTTCGGCCTCACAATGCCAATTGTTAGGGAGCTAACCTGATGGTTGTTATACTGTTAGGGCCACAAGGCACACTGCGTCGCGCGGCTATGCTTTGATGCTTGTTCCGATACGCTGTATTAACTGCACTAGCTCAAACACAATCGCAACGCCGTTTCGGAATGGCTTAAAACGTGCAGCTCGCTATTGTTCCAAACCGTCTTATCTTTTAATGAATCATGCCAAATCTTTCGATACCCACCGAGCCGATTGGGAGCATTCCGCGACCGCTTGAACTGATCGAGGCCATCGCTGCGCGCGACGGAATGGATCCTTCGCTCGACCCGCTATATGACGAAGCGATTCGCGATACGATCCGCCGGTTCGAGGCCACGGGCTCTCCCGTAATTACCGATGGCGAGCAGCGGAAGTATCATAACTTCTGGACCTACTGCGTGCATGGTCTGCCAAATGTGGCTCCCGACGGTTTTCAGATTCCGTTTTCGGCGGGACATGTGCGCCGCATGCCACGTTTGACGGGTGGTCCGTTTCGTTATTTGCGACGCGCCGACGGCTATCTCGACGTCGCCCAGCGCTATGCGAAAATTCCGCTGAAGCAAGCGGTTATTTCTCCCTCGGCGTTGAGCCTGTTGTATCCCGCCGAAGAAATTCCGGGTTATTCGCGCGACCAATTCATCGAAGACTTGCTTGGCGAACATGAGGCAGAAGTTCGCAGTTGTCTGGCCAAAGGAGCACGCAAAGTTCAAATTGATTTCACCGAAGGTCGCTTGGCCGTGAAGATCGACCCGTCGGGCGAGTTGCTGCACCGCTTCATCGATCTCAATAATTTGGGGCTGTCTCGATTCTCCGTCGAAGATCGGCAACGCATCGGCGTTCATACCTGTCCGGGCGGCGATCGCGATTCGACCCATAGTGCCGACGTGGACTACGCGGAGTTATTGCCTAGCCTGTTTCAATTGAAAGCCGGCAATTTTTATGTGGCCTTGGCAGGTGAACCCGATCGGGTTCGCGTATTGAAGATCATTCGCGACCACCTGAAATCCGACCAGCGGGTTTTCGTGGGAGTGATTGCTCCCATCGATCCACGCGTCGAGACGCCCGAGGAGGTCCGAGATCGCGTGCTGGAGGCGGCCCAATACATTCCGCTGAATCAGCTTGGAACGACCGATGACTGCGGTTTCTCGCCATTTTGCGACGACACTTCCACCAGTCGCGACACTGCATTTGCAAAAATCACGGCGCGCGTACTCGGAACCAAGCTAGCCGCGGAAAGTTTGGGAGGAGCCTAGTGGCTGCAAACGAAGAGGAAGAACGATTGCTTCGTTCAGTCGCATTACAGAATGCAAACAGTATTCTGCTGGCACGACAGCGGGCCGAAGAATCGCTGGCGCAGGCGCAAGAGTCGCTGCGCAAGAGCGAAGAGCGGTGGCGTGCTGCTTTTAATCAAGCGGCCGTCGGCATGGCGCTCGCCGGTCTCGATGGAAAATTCGAGCGCGCGAATAACCGTTTTCTCGAGATCCTGGGTTACTCGACTGAAGAACTTTGTACGCGCACCTTCCTGGAATTGACTCATCCCGACGATGTACCGCAAACTCAGGTGAACGTTCGGCGTTTACTTGCCGGCGAAGTGTTGGACTATTCGCTCGAGAAGCGTTACCTGCGTAAAGGCGGCGCGATCGTCTGGAGCCTGACGACGGTCACGCTGCTCAAAGACGCTACCGGTAAACCTCAGACATTTATCGGAGTAATTGATGATATTACGGAACGCAAGCGGACCGAAGATGCACTGCGCGAAACGGCCGATCGATTGCAAGTCGCCCTGTCGGAACGCGAATCGTTGCTGACTGCCGAACGCGCTGCTCGATCCGAGGCCGAACGAGTCAGTGTGATGAAGGACGAATTCTTGGCGACGTTGTCGCACGAACTCAGAACCCCGCTCAATGCGATCGTGGGCTGGTCGCAGTTGTTGGCGTTTGGCAAGACCGACGCCGCCGACCTGCAAAAAGGTCTGGAAGCCATCCAACGAAACGCCCGCGCCCAGGCGCAGCTCATTGAAGACTTGCTCGACATGAGCCGGATCATCTCTGGCAAGGTGCGTTTGGATGTGCAATGGGCCGACCTGGCAACCGTGGTCGATACCGCCGTCGATTCGCTGCGGCCCTCGGCCGACGCCAAGGATATTCGATTGCGAAAGATTTTGGATCCGCACGCGGGACCGGTTTCGGGCGACCCCGCGAGGTTACAACAAATTGTCTGGAATCTGCTGAGCAACGCGATCAAATTTACCCCCAAAGGCGGAAAAGTCGACGTCGTTCTGCAGCGCGTCAATTCGCATCTGGAACTCACGTTTCACGACTCGGGAATCGGCATTAAGCCGGAGTTTTTGCCGTTTGTGTTCGAGCGTTTTCGTCAAGCCGACTCGTCGTCGACGCGATCGTACGGCGGCTTGGGATTGGGCCTATCCATCGTCAAGAACCTGGTCGAACTGCACGGCGGTACGGTCTCAGTCGAGAGCGCCGGCGACGGCCTTGGTGCGACATTTATCGTCGGTTTGCCTTTGGCACCCGTGCGCGGGAACGAGAAGCGCGAACATCCGGCAACTCGAAATGCCTCGAATTTGGATGACACCAAGCTCAATCTTGCCGGCGTCAAAGTGTTGATTGTGGACGATGAGCCGGACGCGCGCATTTTGATCGGTCGAGTTCTAACGTATTGCCAGGCCGACGTACTCATGGCCGCCTCGGCGACCGAAGGGCTCGATCAACTTCGCACTTATCGCCCCGACGTACTGGTCAGCGACATTGGGATGCCGGGGATGGACGGCTACCAGTTTATTCGGAACGTCCGCAGTTTGTCCGCCGAGCAAGGGGGCAAAACTCCGGCGATTGCCTTGACCGCATTCGCGCGTTCTGAAGATCGCACCCGCGCGATGATTGCCGGTTACCAAGTACACATCTCGAAGCCGATCGAGCCGCAAGAACTTGCCGCCACGGTGGGCAGCTTGGCCGGGCGGATGGGTACGCTGAAAATCTGATACCGAAGCATCGTTGGCTCGTCTGCCGAAATGGTCTTTCAGAAGTTTCCGTGTGCAAGTTTACGGCATGCTTGTCGTAATCATAAAGCAAACCTGCTGCCGCAGTTTGCAGATTCATGGTCGATCGATTCTCCCCATCAAAAACAATTCGCTTGACGCCGATACAGCATTACGGTAAAACCAAATCTAAATAATCAAATATCGTTTGTGCGAAGTTTTCAGCGAGGAAAAATGATGGCCCGACCTCCCGCAAAAGAACTGACCCAACGCGAGTTGCAAATCATGCAACTCTTCTGGTCGGAGGGCGAAATGACGGCCGCCGACGCTCGTCAGGCCTTGGCCGGCACCGGTGCCGACTTGGCCTACACCACGGTCGCCACGCTGGTCAAAATCTTGGTCGACAAAGGTTGCCTGCGCCAGACCAACTCGGAACGCCCGTTTCGCTTCCTCCCCGCGCGATCGTACGAGGATGTCTCGGGCCGTATGCTAGGCGACCTGGTCGATCGGGTGTTTGCCGGCTCACGAGAATTGCTGCTGACCCGACTGATGGAGCAGAAACGTTTGTCCGCCAAAGAACGCGCCCTGCTCGAACAAATTCTCAAGGAGCACCATCGATGAGCGACTTGCATCAGTTTGGCGTGCGGCTCGTGTGGGTCTGCGTGCAAATGACATTGTTCTTATCCGCCGGGGCGATTGTGTATGCCGTAGCAGCGAAACGCGGACCGGCCATGCGGTCGCTCGTCGCAATTGGCACGTTGTCGATGGCGTTGGTGCTGACATTGTTGGCCTTCAGCCCTTGGCCGCAATGGTACGCAGTCTCGCTAGGCGGCAGCGATGTATCAACGAGAACCTACGACAGGTCCGCGACTCGCCAAGACGACGATTTCGCGC
>JAYTAU010000603.1:0-3040 GCA_043737375.1 Planctomycetia bacterium | reverse complement strand
ATTTCTTGTCATCGGACTTCTTTTCTTCGACCTTGTCGTTGTCGGTCACGGCTTTGGCAGTAGTCGTGGTCGCGTCCTCGGCTTGTAAGGAGAACGTGCTATATCCGGCCAGGCAGATGATCAGACCGAACAGAATCGAATGTCGCATGATGAACTCCTGATAGTGTTGGCTGGGACCGAGTCAATTGCAGTTTGTCGAGTAGCCAATCTCGCCAGAGATTGGGGGACTCTTCTGAAATGGACGTCCCACTTGGCACGCCCAAGGTCTGGCGACCTAGGCTACGACCGAATTGAATTGTCGCGTGGCAAAGCCAGTGGCTGAAAGGGTGAATGCAGGATATCGGGGCAGGGCAGGGTAAGCAGTCTATTGTCGATCGTCGGCGTAGCGAGTCAAGCTCAGTCGTAGGCCGGAATTCATTCCGGCTTTGTCGAACGAAAACGCTTGCCCGCTACTCGACGGTGAACGGATTAGATCCGTCCTAAAAAGAACGGAATAAATTCCGTCCTACTAAAACGCCCCTTCCACCGCTTTCTTTTCATACAGCGGCATGTACCGGTAGTACACTTCGAGCGTCATAATAGCCATACAGGTGTTGTATACGCGGCCGCCGATTTCGCCATGATTGCCGGCAAAAAACCAACTGCCGCTCTCGTGATGCGCTTTCGACTGCGACGCGATCAGCATGTCACGCATCCGCTTGTTCCAGCGGAGCCAGGGCTCGCCGCCGTAATGGTGCATGACCTGCGTCGCGTAATAGTTGTAGTACATATCGTCCTTCGACGGGCCTTGCTTGTCGAGTTGGGCGACGCCGCGTGCTAGCGCCTCGTGATCGTGTTCCCAACCGGTGTACATGCGACCCAGTAACCCCACCGCGCTGGTCGCCGCGGTGCGCTTGGGGGTGCGATAGCCGTAGCCGGCACCCTGGTCGGTTTGCACGCTATCGAGAAAACCGCACGCCAATCGCCAACTGGGCGACGGCACATCGAGGCCCGCCAGCGCGGCGCTTTTGAGCGCCATCAGTTGCCAGCCAAACACCGTCGTATCGCCCGGCTCGCCGGGAATGTACCGCCAGCCGCCCCCTTTGCGGTCTTGCGCGTAGAGAATGTATTTGATCGCTTGTTCGGCATACGGACGCAAATTTTCGTCGCCCGACATGGCATAGGCCTCGCAGAGTACGATGGCCGACATGCCTTGTGCGTACATGGTGCCTTCTTGCAGGTCGCCGCCGTTGTCGGTCCAGAGCATTCGCCGGCCTAGGTAATACAAACCACGATTGACGACCTCGCGATGATCTCCTTTGGCGTGCGTGTAGCCCGCGCCATAGAACGACATTAGCGCCATGGCGGTCGCGCCGGTCGACGAGCCATTGGTGCCGGGGTTGCGGCAGTGACTTCCGCAGGGTCCGCCGTCGCGATCATGATCGAAGCGCCAACCGCCGTCTTCGAATTGATGTGCGACGAGCCAGCGCAGGCCCCGCTCGACGGAGTTCTCGCTTTCGCCCGTTCCGCCCCCGGCGCTGGCCCTGCGCGCGCGATCCTGACCGCGCCCTTCAAGGCCACCCCCTTTGCCCGGACCATCACCCGTTTTGTTTGAGTTAATGCCGAGACCTTTGATTCGAGCATCTGCACCGATTCCGATCGCAGGCTGCGATCCGTCGTGCAGTGTGAGCTTCGGCGCGATGATAACTGTGTTGTCTGAATTCGACAAAAATGGGTTGGGTGTCCCAGATGTCGCAGGCGTGGCATCGGTCGCCGCTAAGAAAGCTGTTTTGGGCAGCTCGTCGAGAATCGAATTCGACGTACCGATTTCGGGATCGGTCGGTCCGGCGATCGGCTCGCCGACTGCACTGACGGCGTCGACCGGAGGAAGCTGAAGCCGTATGGTTCTGGCGACTTCGAGGCTATCGAATTGAGCCTCGGACAGCGCTGCCGCATCGGAAGCGTTAAACGAACCGGACGATTCCGAATCGAACGCCGGCCGCACGGCAGGGATCACCCAGAGGGCCAGCCCAATCATCAGCACTGCATGCACGACGATGCTGACGCGAATGCCGAACATCGACCGTTCGAACTCGGTTCGCGGCCTGCGAAACCAGCGCTTCAGCCAGGGCAACCTCGGTTTGTCGGTCGTAGGTAAATCGGCGGTTTGCAGCAACGATTCGATCGGTGTCGGCGGCGCGACGATTCGATGTGGCAACACGCCGCCATCCGCGAGGGAATGATCCGCCGCTGGGGAGTCGAGATCGAAATCGTTAGCCGCTTTTGCTGCCATTATCACGATTACAACGGTACGTGACGCCAAACAGTCAGAAATCCCACCCATCGTCAGTTTGGGTAGCTTGCATGGACTTTACCAATTATAGCCCAGGGTTGGACCATAATTGCCAGCATCCGAGTCAAACCGTTACGAACACCCCGTTTTCTAGCCCGACGCCCCTCTACCGCAACACCCGACCAGCCGTTAAGATGACGGGCTTGAATCGGTCGGCCTTTCACGAGAATTTCGTTGAACCGACCAGGGCGTTAAACCATTTCGAATAACTTGGATTTGTCTTAGGGTGGGAGTGATAGCGCATGGCCAAGAGCAAAAAAAAGGTCGAAACCGTGTTTCTTGTTTGCGAAGAAACGGGCGACTACAATTACTCGATACGCCGCAAGAGCGGCGGCGAAAAACTGAAGATCAGCAAATACTGCCCTCGTCTGCGCAAGCACACGCTGCATAACGAAAAGAAGAAGTAAGCCAAGCCGCAATGGTGCCATGCCCACTGCCCTGAGTGGGCATGTAAAGTGGGCGGCCTTTAGTTGATGGCGGGCAACTCTTCGTCAACCATCATGTCCACGCAAAGAAGCCTCGTTCCCACGGTCCCCCGTGGGAACGGTCTTGCTTGCCGCTCTGCGGCATCGATCTTATGCGGCATCGTTGCTTTCTTCCGATGCGGAGCGTCGAATGCAACCATTCCCACGCAGAGCATGGGAACGAGAACAATCGTAGGTCAGGCTTTAGCCTGACATGCCCTCTCAACAATTTGTCAGGCTAAAG
>JAYTAU010000602.1:0-18576 GCA_043737375.1 Planctomycetia bacterium | reverse complement strand
GTTCCAACAATCGCGTCGGTGCCAAAATGGCCCGCTCCAGTTTTTTCAAGATAGGCGTTGGCTGCGAGTGCGCGGTTTGGGTGTCCGGCGCGTGTTGCTGCTGCGGGTGATCCACCAAAAACCAGTCGATGGCGCGCTGGCTGAAACCGCCGTATTTGAGCAGAATGGCCGCGATCTCGGCTTTGCGTTTGATCGCACCGCTGTTGGTTTTGTTGTCTTCACAATCGCGATGGCAAGCCAAACGCCGGTCGATAAAGTGCAGCTCGGTTTTTCGACTGCAGCGAACCCAATAATCCCAGTCCATCGTGTAATGCAACGATTCGTCGATGGGCCCGACCTGCTGATACAACTCGCGAGTCCAAAACGCAGCGGGTTGCAGCAGAAAGTTGATCTCGGGCAATTCCTCGATGCCGAAATCGACGACGTACGTTGCATCTTTCCGGAAGGCGTCGAACTCGTCGATCCAGATGCCGCGACCGTAAGCGAAGGACGATTGAGGTTGATCGCGAAAATGTGCGAAGATGGTGCCTAACGCCGTGGGGTCGTAATACACATCGTCGGAGTTGAGCCAGCCCAGCACCCGGCCCTGAGCCAAGCTAAACCCCTTGTTGATGGCGTGCGATTGCCCACGATCGCGTTCGCTGAACCAACGGAATTTCACGTCCCGGCATGCCGCAGTTCGTTGACCGCCGGCCAGTTCGGCTTGGTATCGACGAACGATTTGGATCGTCTCGTCGGTCGATCCGCCGTCCATGACGATGAAGTCCAGGCTGAAATCGCCCGTTTGACTGAGAACGGAATCGAGAGTCCGCTGAATATATTTGGCTTGATTGAACGAGGGGGTAACAATCGTAATGTCCAAGTCAAGGCTCCTTCCAAGACAGTGACCAGGTAGATATTCAAGACCCTCAACCCAGGCCGTGAGTTAAGCGCTAGCGACAGAAGTCCAATCGAGTGGGCCGATCGTAGAGCAACGATAAAACCCAGTCAACGTCAGTCGCAAAACGTAAAACGGCCGGCGATAGCGGCTAAACCGCTCTCGGCACAAGCGCGTAGAATGCCGCCTGCTAAGGCTTGCCATCGACGACAATGGCAGCCTTGCGGCGGGCTGATGGTCCTATTCCCGTCCTACCGATCACCGGCTAGCTTGTCGTTCACATACGGATTGATGACGACTTGAGGCACCGGGGCAGCAACTTGTGCGTTGGTTGCCTCGGTGTTGCCGCGGCTGGTCACACGATTTGCCGTTGGTTTGGTCTTCTCGGCACCCGGTACGTGCGGATTGAGCATGTTTTGCGGGCCGGCGACTTCGATCTCGGGGGTCATCACGCCCGGCGGATATGCCCAAGGGCTGTAACCATAGGTCCGCGGAACTGGGTAGCTGTAATAGACGGGCGGATGCAGGGCGAAGTAGGGAATGCTGTACTGCGTGTACAATCCACTGCTGCCATAGCCCCAGCCGCCGTATCCGCCATAACAACCGGAATCGGCCTTGGCGTCGGTCGCGGTGCTGGAAACGAGGCCGACAATTCCCGTCAGCAAAACAACGCCCAAAACCAAACTGCGGATTCGATTCACCATCGGCTTACCTCACAAAAATCGGTTGAAAGAATGCACTTGATCTATTTGCCATAACTAAATTACCTATATTACCTAGAGTAAACAGGCTTGGCGGCGGTTTCAACTGCTGCCGCCAATTTTTCTGACTGCCTCGAAATGCAACCGCTTCCCGTTACCGATCAGCTAAAACATGCCGCTTACCAGCTGGGCTTTGCGCTGGCCGGCGCTTGCCCGGCGGTTGCTCCGACGGGAATTGCCCGCTTCGAGGGCTGGCTGGATGCCGGGTTTGCCGGCGAAATGCGATATTTGACCGACCGTCGGGCCGCCTATCAACACCCGCGATTCGTACTCGATGGCGTTCGTAGTGTGCTGATGCTGGCCATGCCGTATCGAACCGCCGAGCCGCTCGCGACGGGGGCGGGGCAAGGTCGGGTCTCGCGCTATGCCTGGGGGGGCGATTACCACGAACTGCTCTGGCAGCGGCTCGATCAGCTCTCAACGAAGTTGGGCCAACTTGTGCCCGGCTGCCACGCCCGCGGTATCGTCGATACCGCACCGTTTATGGAACGCGATTTTGCTCAATTGGCAGGGCTGGGTTGGATCGGCAAAAACACACTGCTGTTGAACCAGCAGCTTGGCAGTTGGTTTTTTCTGGCGGCACTGCTGACGGATGTCGAGCTCGCCTACGACGAGCCGCACACGGCCGATCATTGCGGCACTTGCCGTGCGTGTCTCGATGCGTGTCCGACCGGTGCGTTCGTCGATGCGTATCAACTCGATGCGCGCAAATGCATCAGCTATTTGACGATTGAATTGCGGTCGCCCATTCCGCAGGAGTTGCGGCCGCAGATGCACGACTGGCTGTTCGGGTGTGACATTTGTCAGGATGTTTGCCCCTGGAATACGAATTCGCGAGCACAACAATTGCCGGAGTCGAGCGAGCCGACGTTTCAACCGATCGACGCGATGAACCCGATCGAATTGGCTGCGTTGTTCGCGTTCGACGACGAGGCCTTTCGCGTGCGCTTCCGCCAGACTCCGCTGTGGCGACCGCGCCGGCGTGGGCTATTGCGGAATGCGGCGATCGTGCTAGGAAACCGGCCGCAGCCGGCTGCGGTGAGCGCGCTAGTTCGCGGGATCAACGACACGGAGCCGTTGGTTCGCGGAGCGTGCGCTTGGGCACTGGGGCGTTACGAACATGACGAAGCGAGAGATGCGTTGCAAGCGAGATTGGCCATCGAACTGGACGAAGATGTTCGCAGCGAGATCGAGCGGTCACTTGAAGAAAAAACGGCGGAACTGCAACCCATACCAGCTCGTTCCCAGAGCGGCTAAACATTATCGCCTCTCGTCTCTCACCCCTCGCTTCTCGCCTCTTGTCTCTCAACCCTCGCACGTCTCATCCGCGTCGGCACTGCCGTGTCTGCCGGGCAAATCGTCCGCGTAATACGCTAAGAGCACCTGTTCCCACTCGGCGCGATTGCGGACTTTAATAAACGCATCGCGGACGGCCATTGGTTCGGGATGCAAACGCGAGTACTTGATCCCGAATTTGCGCATCTGCCGCCCCGCGACCTGCGGCCCATAGATCTCTTCGGCTAGCGAATAATGTTCGCGAATGACTTCGCGCTGCTCGAACAAGCTCGGCGGGTCAGGCAGCGGATCCCCGGCGGCCAAGGCCGCCGCCTGTCGAAAGATCCACGGGTTGCCGATCGCGCCGCGCGCCGCGGTTACACCGTCGATACCCGTCTGGCGGATCATATCGATGCAGGCTTGCGCCGTGAACAAGTCGCCGCTCCCCAACACCACGCGCCGGCCGGCATGTTGCTTCACCTCGCGCAGGAATTCCCAACGGCTCGGGCCGATATAGCGTTGCTCGACCGTGCGCCCATGCACGGTAATCGCCGACACGCCGCGCTCGAATGCCCCGTCGAAGATCGTATAAAAGTTGTCGCGACTCGCCGGGGCATCATCAAGGCCGCGCCGCATTTTGACGGTGACCGGAATTTGCGACGGCACCGCTTCGCGCACGCGCGAGACGATCTCTAACGCGACATCGGGCTGACCGAGGTGATAACCGCCGCGACATCGCCCCAAAACCTTCTTCACCGGGCAACCGAAATTGATGTCGATGATGTCGAACCCCGCCGCGACCAGTCGCAGCGCGGCAGGCCCAAAGTCCGCCGGGTTCGCACCCATCAGTTGGCCCCCGACGGGATGCTCTTCGTCGGTGACCTGCAGTCGACCGTTGTTCTTTTTGCTGTGGGCCTGCTCGATGAGAAACTGATCGAGCATCACTTCGCACAACGTATACGGCGCGCCCAACCGGCGAGCGATGACGCGCATGGCCCAATCGCTATAGCCCGACAGCGCCGCTTGCACGACGGGAAAGCCGATTTCGCAGTTACCGATGCGGAGCGGCTTCAGTCCAGTCGGCGTGGCGGGAGATTCGGGGTAGCTGAGCATGTTGCCAATATAACATGCCCACGGCAAATCTTGCGTTACCGGGCCGGCAGTTCGACGATCTGCAATTTGCGAAACGACAGATCCGTGGTCGGGTCGTGACCCTGAATCGATAGCGTCCCTTTTTCCGTCCGCGACCCTTGTCGAGGGTTATTGTGCGGCTCGCGCGGATCGGTCCAATCGCTCACCTGCACGCCGTTCACCCACGCAGCCATGTGCTTTCCCGATGCAATCAATGTCATCGGGAACCAAACAAAATCGTCGGCGTTGACTTTGCGCGCCGGTTGCCGTCGGTAAAACGCGCCGGTGCCGAAGTCCAGCGGTTTGGTCCGGTCGCCGTCTTTGAATCCATTCTGAACTTGGCACTCATAGCCGTTGGTGAATTCGCCCGGAATACTGCGGAAGAACACGCCGGAGTTCAAATGCTTGCCGTTCGAGAAGACTTCGAGCTGCAAGACAAAATCGCCGTATTGCCCCTCGCTTTCCAGCGAGCCGGGGCCGTTTTTCACATTCAGATCGCCGGCCTTTGTCACTGTGTAGACGCTCTTGTTTTTGCCCTCGCCGGGGAACATCTTCCAACCGCCGAGATCCTTGCCGTTGAAAATACTTTTTGTACCGAGCGGCTTGAGCTTGATGTTTTTGAACTCGACACGGCCGCTGTTGTGTTGCAGTCCGATCAGACCGCGCAGAATCGGTTTGGCATCGGTGTAGTCCAGCACCGTCGCCCCGTCCAGCTTGACGACAAACTGCCCTCCGTTCGCCGTGACTTCGAACGTGTGCCAGGCGTCGTCGAACTTCGTCACTTTCGACTTCTCGCGATTCACAAAACTGCCGGTCGGGAATGGGCTGACCTCGGGCGCGGCGATGTTGAGTTCATAGCAATCGGTCCCGGGGTCTTTGGGCACAGCCGGCGTACGCAAAAAGATACCGCTGTTGGTGGTCGCCGGTGCCTTGAAATCGCAGCGGAACACGTAGTCGGCAAATTCGCTCGTCGTGTTCAATAAACTCTTGTCGCCGGCCGTGACCACGATCGCGCCGTCGGTGACTTGCCAATCGGCCTTGCCGGCGGCTTCCCAACCATACAAGGTCTCGCCGTCAAATAGCGAAATCCAGCCGTCAGAAAGCTCCTGCTCGGTCAGCGTGTTGGGTTTGGCATCCCCCGCAAAAGTTATGGATCCCAACGAAAACACAGTTGCGAGTAATATCGCAACGATAACGCGATTCAACCCAGCCTGGCGGCTTACGAGCGAGAACATATCTTTAGCCATGATGCTCTTGTTGGGTGCGGAGTGATATAGGAGAGCGGAGTGATACAGGAGAGTCGACATCTAAAATAACTGCGGACACGCGAAACGCAAGCAATGTAAAACGGAATTCATTCGTTCTACGTAGGTCGGTCTCTCCGAGACCGACGGCAACCGGTCGCCAACATAAAACGGAGTTCATTCGTTCTACAAACCGACAAAGACAGATCGCAAAAACAAGCGGGCAGGACAGCCGTCAGCGAATTGGCCAAACACGCACCGCCGCTCTACAGCTACTGCAAGCTAAATAGGAACGCTCAGTATTTGCGTTCATTCGTATCCATTCGCGGCTAATTTGTTTTTTCGGCTTTCGTATTTCTCTGTGCGCTCGGTTGATTCATCGTACTTATCCCCGAATTTCAAGCCGCACCTCACCGATGGGGCAAGTGTCGAGCAAGTCGTTCGCCCCCACGTCCTCGCGGGAGCGCGTAAGCGGCAACGTGATCTCAATCAGCAATTCGTTTCGTTCGCGCAAATGAGCGGTGATCTCAAACTCCGCGCCCGTCTGCCCCAGCAGCGTACCATTGAGCCACACGCCGGCGGTCCAACACTGATCGAGTACCATCACGACTTGCTCATGTGGATCCAAACAGGTCGGGCAACCGAACGCGCGGCGAAAGCGGTAGATAGGGGTCGGGGATCGGGGGCTGGGGGCTGAGTGGCGGGTTAAGCCGACGCTTGCGGCTTTACCTTCGCTTGCGATTTGGCGTGCGACGCTCAATTGCAACTGTTTCCAGTCGCAAGGCATTTTGATGCGCGACCAAGCCGACCACGACTGCGGTTCGTCATCCGAAGGCAACAGCCATTGATATTCCCACGGCCCACGCAGTCGAATCGTGTGCGTATCGATGTGGCGCGGCATGCCGTAGGCCGGAATTCATTCCGGCTTGTTAGTAGGCCGGAATTTATTCCGGCTTGATGCAAGCGCGAATCTCGGTCGTGACGAAATCGCGCTGTTAAAAAAGCCGGAATAAATTCCGGCCTACGAGCGTGGAGACTACATTATTTACTCCGGCACAAAGCTCTCGGTCACGGTGACTTCGCGGACTTGCTTGCTGCTCGGCTCATACACGCGGATGGTAACTTGCAGACCCCGCAGCGGCACCGGATACGGCGGCGAAGTCTCGCGCTCGTTCATGTCGTCGATGCCGTTGGCTGGGTTGCCGGTAGATGGATCTTTGTCGTCAATGCCGTTGGTGCCCGCATCCGCTGCAACGTCGGCCGCAAGGATAGACGCCGTTGATTGCCGCACGCCGTCATGCTCGTAATGAAACGACCAGGTGCAATAGGTCGCGTAGCCGCCGGTCATGCCCGATTTGCTGTTCATCGTGCCGAAAATGGTGCCGGCAAAAGCATTGGCTGATGTGGTGTCACCCAAATCGACATAAGCACCCAATGCACCGGGAACCGCAGTTGCAGTTGCTGTGTAGCCCGGATCGCCCGGTGCAACTCCGATCGTGACGGGTCCGCCCGCCGCAGGCGTGTAGGTGGCGGTCTTCATCGGCGCGGTGGGATCGAACACTTTGACATCGAACGCCACGACATTGGTCAGCACGACCTCGTCCCCTTCGCGCGGGCTGGCCAGCGCCGTTTGAAACACGGCCGGATCGACGCGATAGGGATACGTGTTCGCAGGTGTACCGATGTGTTTGTACCGATTTTCGCGCTTGGTTAAATCGCCCAACGTATTGGCTTTGCCGGTCGCGGGCGAGATCGAAACATCGTGCGTATCTTGATTGGCCCCCGTCGTATCGCGCGAGACCAACAGAAATGCGCGACGGCAGAGCGTGAATGTCGGCGGGTTCGTGACCAGAGCCGAGGGCCGTGCGTACCAGACGACCTCGGCCAAATTCGATTCGACCGTTAAACCGCCATTACCGTATCGCCCGACGAACGGCCGGTCCTTGCTACGGACGGTGAACATCAGTTTGTCGTCAGGATCGCCCTGAATCCTGTTCGCGTCGGTTGACAAATAATCGTATTCCGGTCCTTCTAGAATCTCGATATACCCGTTGCCGCTTTCGGGCCGTTGCCAGGGCATCGTTTTACAGGTCAGTCCGGTCAGATCTTCGCGTAGCCGATGCGATGCGCTGCGCAGCCGATCGCTGGTCTCGAGTACCGAGCGGGTGTCGGTCACGCGCTCACCGATAAAGCCGAACACGGTGATCACGGTCCCCATCATGATGATGGTGATGGTCAGCGCGACCATCATTTCGATCAGCGTGATGCCGCGACGCAAGCGAGACCGGACAAAACAAAACATGGCCAACTCCTGATTTAGCGAACGCTAAGAGTAAAAACTACCACGGAGACACAGAGACGCGGAGTAGGCAAGAAATTTATTGGTCGGGTCGAGATACGACGAAACGGTAACGACTCTTCTTTCCTAATCCACCATTTCTACTCGGTGTTCTCTGTGGCTAAATTGCTTCTGCCCGACCGGTCGCAAGTCGCTTGGCCCAACGACGTGGCTACCGGCACGCTGGCATTATACCAGCCGCAAATGGAAACCGCAAAAAAAGATGGGGCTGGAGACTCGGGGCTCGGGAATGGCGAAGCGGGACACATGGCCCACAAGCTTCCATTTCACGCTTTCCGATCTCACGCTTTCACGCTTTTGGACCCGACGCATTAAACTTCCCTCGGCGATGACGCCGAGGCTCAGAAAGTCTCTCCTACTTCGGCTGCTCGTCAACCGGGGCAGCGTCGTCCGTCGGCAACACATGCTCCGCGTGTTGCGGATCGCGCTTCTGGGCAATAATCGACGCGATGATCGACACGCCCAACAGCGTCACAATAACCACCAAATTCACCCAACTGGGAACCAAATGCTCGACATGCTGCTGCGCGTTCGGGTTCGCGGGGTCGATGACCGGCAGCCAGCGATCGATCCCGGTCGCATCGGCAAACGCCTGCGTGTGTACGGTATATTCGGCGATCATTTTCAGCCCGACGTACGACAACACGGCACTCAGCCCGTAGTTGAGGTAGCGGAACATATCCATCACGCCGGCCAGCAGGAAGTACAGCGCCCGCAGCCCCATGATGGCGAAGATATTCGACGTAAAAACGATAAACGGTTCGCTGGTAATGCTAAAAATGGCAGGCACGCTGTCGACGGCAAACACCACATCGGTGCTTTCGATGACCAACAGCACCAAGAACAGCGGAGTCACGCAGCGTTTGCCGTCCTCGATGGCAAAGAACTGGTTGCCGTGCGGTTCTTTGGAAACGCGAAACAGTTTTTTCCCCAACCGCATTATAATATTATTGTCGGGATGGACCTCTTCATCTCCCTTGAACGAGAGTTTAATGCCGGTGTAAAGCAAAAACCCGCCGAACACCAGCATCATCCATTTGAAGTTTTCGAGCAGTGCCGACCCGATCAACACAAACGCCAGACGCATGAAAATTGCGCCCAAGATCCCCCAAAACAACACGCGGTATTGATACTTCAGTGGCACGCGAAAGTAGCTGAAGATCACCGCGAACACGAAGACGTTGTCCATCGACAACGACCATTCGATCAAATAACCGGCTAAAAAATTCTGCGCATGGGCGGCACCCCACTCGTACCAGATCAAACCATTGAAGATCAACGCCAGCGAGCACCAAAAGATCGTCCAAAAGCCGCTTTCGCGCAAGCTGGGCTCATGCGACTGCTTATGAAACACGGTCAGATCGAGCGTCAACATAATGCAGACGAAGACGCCGAACGCGATCCAGACCCAGGGCGGGGCGTCGATGGGTTCCAACTGCGCAGCGAAGAAGTGCGAACCTGACAAGATGGTATTCAAAATAGGAAAGTCTCTCTAATGCGATAGCCAGTTGGACTTTACGCCATGCAATGCGCGACGATTCTCTTGCCCAGAATCATAGGCGGTCGGCTAAGGATCATCAAGACGGGCGCGGGGGAGTGGAAGCGAGGAGTGAGGCTTCCCTACCACATTCCCCATTCCCAGCTACCAACTCTTCATTCCTTCCTCCGCGACAGTTAAACTACATGAATTGGGAATCAGGCATTTAAACTTGACGCGTCAGGCCGTTCGCATCGTTGAACTGAAGGGCGCTTCGAGACAACCGGAACAGCTCTGCCGAAGGTGCTCACCTATGGGTCAAATTTCACAGTTCGCGACTGCGCAGCGGGCAACAGCGCTGTTGGTAATTTTCGTCGTCGCGAGTGGGTCGTCATCCAGTGTGCTAGCGCAACCCCAGCCTGCGCCGGCCAAGAAAAATCCCGCTGCCGCCGCGTCGCGCGATCCGAAGGCACCCGCACCCGCCAACGACAAGACGGCCGACAAGTCCGCGCCGGCGACCCCCGCGGCGACATCGTCCGACGCGGCCATCTTGCAGTATCGTGGAGCCGTCGCGTTTCATAATCAAAAGCAATACGACTTCGCCGTGGAAGATTGGGAACGCTTTCTGGAAAAGTTTCCCAACGATCCGTTGGCCCCCAAGGCGCGCCACTATGCCGGCGTATGTTATTTGCAACTCAAGCAGTTCGACAAAGCGATCGCCGCTTTCGAGCAAGTCACTAGCAAGCAACCCAAATTCGAGATGCTCGAAGCCAGTCTGACCAATCTCGGCCTGAGCTATTTCGAAGCCGCGAAAGCCGGCAAGCCGGAATTGCACGCTAAAGCCGCCGCGACTTTCGAAACACTGCTCAATCAGTTTCCGAAATCCGCGCAAGCTCCGGTCGCGCTTTATTATCAAGCCGAAGCACTCTACAACGCCGGCAAGCGCGATGAGGCGATCAAGAGTTATCAAGAATTGGTCGACAAGCATCCGCTAGCAACCCAACGCGCCGACGCACTCTACGCACTGGCCGTGACCCTGCAAGAGCTCGACAAACAAGATCAGGCCGGCGCGGCTTACGACACCTTTCTCAAAGAGTACTCCAAGCATCCGTTAGCGACCGAAATCGCGATGCGTAAAGGAGATGTGCTGCTGGCGAATAAGAAATACAGCGAAGCCGAAAAACAATTCGCCGCGGCCGCCGCGATCCAGGATTTCAAACTGGCCGATTACGCCATGCTGCGCCAAGCCCTGGCTCAGTACGAACAAAAAGAATATCCCAAGGCTGCCGCGACCTACGCCGCGCTGGTCAATAAATACCCGCAGTCCGAACATGCCCGAGCTGCCACGCTCTCGGCCGGCAATTGCTATTACTTGGCCAATCAACAAGGCGAAGCCCGCACCTGGCTGGCGAAAGTCATTGCCGCGGGCGGAGACAACGCCGTCGAGGCAGCCCATTGGACGGCGCGCAGCTATCTCAAGGACAAGCAGCCTGCGAAGGCCCTCGAAACCGTCGAACAAGTCCTAGCGAAGGGCGACGCGGCCAAAAGCCCCAGCCTGCACTTGCTGAAGCTCGATCAAGCCGACGCGGTGTTCGAGATCGACAATCGCCGTAAAGAGGCCGTCGCGCTCTACGCCGAAGTGGCCAAGCAGTTCGCCGATTCTCCATCCGCATCGCAAGCGCTGTATATGGCGGGCTTCACCGCGTTGAATGTCGGCCAGTACGACGATGCGCAAAAACATGCCGCCGAGTTTCGAAAACGGCACGCCGATCATACGCTCTCGCCCGATGTGAAATTTGTCGCCGCCGAAAGCTTGCTGCAACTGGGCAAGCCGGCCGACGCCGAAAAGCTATACGCCGAGTTGATCGACAAGCACTCCAATCGCACGGCCGACCTCGAACAGTGGCAAGTCCGACGCGGGCTGAGCTTGTTCTTACAAAAGCGCTACGACGACTTGATCAAACAACTCGGGCCACTCGTCGCGAAATTCAAAAATCCAAGCTCTCTGGCCGAAGCCCGCTATTTGTTGGGCAGCAGCCAATTCGAGTTGAAGCAGTACGGTGACGCGGTGCAATCGTTCAATGCCTCGATCGCGGCGGATGCCAAATGGCCGCAAGCAGACGAAGCGCTGCTAGGATTGTCGCGCGCGCAACGCGCCGCCGGAGATGTCGCCGCCGCCAAAAGTAGCGTCGAACGCTTGTTGAAAGATTACCCGCAGAGCAACATTCTCGATCGCGCTCATTTTCGGTTGGGCGAATACCAATTTGCGGCGGGCGAGTTCAAACCGGCGATCGGCGAATATCAATGGGTGTTGGACAAAGCTCCGAATAGCGCCCTAGCCGCGCACGCATGGTATGGCATGGGCCTGGCTCAACTCAGCCAACAGGACTACGCCGCCGCCGAAAAAAGCTTTAGCAGTTTACTTGAAAAACACAAAGATCATGCCCTCACCGCGCGAACGCAAAATGCGCGGGCCAGTGCTCGCCTGCAAAAGAAAGATTTTGCCGGTGCGATGGCCGACGCCAACGCCTATCTCAAAGCCGAACCGGACGGCACTGAACGATCGGACGCACGGTTTGTCATGGGCTTAGCGCAAGTCGGCGACAACAAACTCGACGAGGCGATTAAAACCTTCGAAGCCATTTTGAAAGACGACGCCAAGTACGTCGGTGCCGACAAGGTGTTGTTCGAACTCGGCTGGGCTGCCAAGAACGTCAATAACGAGGGGGCTGCAGCACAAGCTTTCAAACGTTTGGCCGAAGAATATAGCGACAGCCCGCTAGCGATCGAGAGCCAATACTTGGTCGGCGAGCAACAATACGCCGCCAAGGACTACAAGCAAGCCGCAGCCGCATATGAAGCGGTGCTTAAGAAAACCGGCAAGTCCGCCGGCAAAACCGAGCTTGGCGAAAAGGCGCGACATAAACTGGCTTGGGCACTGTATCAGCAAAACAATTTCGAAGGGGCCGAGCAGGCCTTCTCGCAACAGCTTGCCGACAATCCGCAAGGCACGCTCGCGGCCGATGCCACTTACATGCAGGCCGAGAGCTTGTTCAAACTAGCGAAATACGATGCGGCTTCGACTGCGTTCGACAAAGCTCTGCTGCTCAAGCCCTCGTCGGCCGACTTTGTCGCGCTAGGATTGTTGCATGCGGGCCAAGCCGCGGCCCAACGCAAAAAATGGGACGACAGTCTGAAGCTGCTCGCCCGACTGACCACCGATCACCCCGATTCGACCTGGGTGCCCGAGGCACTATATGAACAAGGTTGGGCCCAACAGAATCGTGGCAAGCTGGACGAGGCGAGCAAGCTGTACGAAGCGGCCGCCGAGAAAGCTCCCAGTCGCGAGGTCGGCGCGCGGGCGCGATTCATGATTGGTGAAGTACTGTTCGAACAAGGCAACCACAAAGACGCGGTTCGCAGCTTCTTCAAAGTGGCCTATGGTTTTGGCGATGCCAACACTCCCGACTCGATCAAGGTCTGGCAGGCGAATGCGACCTATGAGTCGGCCCGCTGTTTCGAAGTTTTGAAGAATGTCGAGCAGGCAAAAAAGCTGTATGCTGAGTTGATTGAGAAGTACCCGAGCAGTGACAAATCCGAATTGGCCAAGCAGCGCTTGGCGGCGCTAGCCAAGGGTTAACGCGCAAAGATTGAACAGTCTCGTTCCCACGGTCCCCGTGGGAACGAACCTTCGACCGCTCCGCGGTCACAACCGACGTGTACGGATAATAAGCAGTAATCTAAGGACGGACGCAGAGCGCCCACGATAGACGTTCCCACGCAGGAGCGTCGGAACGAGGACGAGGATATTTAGTTCGATCACGACCGTCGCGTACCAGCGACAGGAGACGCGCTGATGCAATACGAACCGATCGGGATTGGTCCGAAGCCGCCGCCGCGGCCGGCGTTAGACGAGCAGCTGTGGCCCATCAATTCACTGTTGGTCATCCTCAGCGGTGCCGTTGCCGGGCTGATTATCGGCACCAGCGATTTCAAGACCGACCGCTGGCTCGAAAACGGTTGGGTGCGATTGGCCACGCTGGCGCTCAGCATGATCGCGCTGTTGGTCATGGCGTATTTCATTCGCGGTCCGCGCGGGCGACGACTGCAAATGGCGGCTTTGATCAGCTTGGCGGTGCATGCCGGAATCGGCCTGACGATCCACAGTAACTTGCTGGATCAGCTCGAACTGCCCAAACCGCCGGCCGATGGCGCTCGCGTCGCCGAATTGCCGACAGTCACCCAATTCGACTACCACGTACGATCGATCGACAACTCGGCCCCACCCCAGGCATTCGAACGGCCGATCGAAACATCGATGCCGCCGGTTCCAAATTTGGCGACCGAAAAACCAGCACCCATCGAACGGCAGACCGCCGAACAGCGGCCGATCGAACGTGTCGTTCCGCCGACCACGATCGCCGAGCCCCAAGCCTCGCGGGCGCCAAGCGCAATCGCCAAACGTGCCGATGTTCCGGCGGCGGCTCGTCGGGCCAAGAGCGAGTCGCGGTTGAGCAAATCCGAACGCAAGATCGAATCGCAACCGGCCTCGAAGCTCGATGCTCCGGAGATGAAAGTCGCGGCCAATCCCGTGGAAGCGGTGCGTGCCGATAACGAAGGCGCGCAGCGCAATGCGGCCCCGCTGCCGACGCCGCGCACGGCCGATGCACCCTCGACGGTGATCGTTGCCAAGACCGGCACGCAGCCGGTTCGTCAGGCGAGCGACATTCCGCAAAGTCCCGCAGCGTCGATGGCTTCACCCACGCTGAAGCGCGCAGTCGGCATTGCCTCGGCGACTCCGCACGCCGATTCGATCGAACCCTCGGCGGTCGCCAAGGTCGATTCGACTTCGAACGCGCCACGACCCAACACTAACCTGGCCCGTTCGACATCGGCCGGCCCAATCGTTCGTGCACAACCTTCCGACTTTATTCCGACCACCGATTCCACGATTGCCGGAGTGCCCGCCGCCGTGCGCGCCGGTGGAACGCCACAGGGCCGGGATGTGGTTCCCGGTGTCGCCAAGTCGGCCCAGCCTGGCAAATCAACACAACCTGGGAAGTCGGCAGCCGGCTCGACTGCTAGCGCGGTTGCCGGCGCTCAGCCGGGTGCGAGCGCAATCACTGCCACAGGTTCCGGCGTCGCAGGTCAAACAGGCACAGGTCAATCGGGTACAGGGCCGCAGGCGACTGCAACGTCAACGGTTCGCGGATCAGGCAGCGCCGGTCCCGGCGTACCAAGCCTGGGCACCGGTGGTGAACCGGCACCAGGAGCCGCGCTTGCCGGATTTGGCAGGGCAACGGGTAGCGCTCGCGGTCAGGAATCGGCACCGACCATCAATCCTTCGGCTGCGGTCAACGGCTCGCCTGCCCGCGCTACAACGGCCGGATCGCAAGCCGCATCGCCTATCAATATCGAAAGCCCTGGCATCGCCGGAACCGGAGCTGTCGCCGGAACTTCGACTCCACAGGCCGGCCGGACGGGTTTGTCGCGATCAGCTTCCGGCGTGGGTATCTTGGGGGGTGGAAGTAGCGAAAATTCCGAAACCGGCTCTCCTGCCGCGGCCACCAACGTTCAGGTAGCGAGCGCGGCTTCGCAGCGCTCGGCCACTTCGGCGACGGGTGGCGGACCAGGCGTTGCTGCCAGCCAAGTTGGTGCGGTGCGACGCTCGGCCACCGCAGGATCAACGACTTTGTCGTCCGTCGTGCGGGCCGAAGCAGTTCCCACGCCCGATCGAGGCGGCACATCACACGTCGGCAGTATCGATGCGGCTGGTGGAGCAGCCCTGGCGCGCAGTGGCTCATCCGCAACCCGTGGAGCCATTTCGGCAGCGGCCGGCAATCAGTCGGCCGATACCGGTGCGATGCAGATCGTCTCGGCAGGCGGCTCCGGACGCGGCGACGGCGGCGGACAACCGACGGTCGGCATTGTCTCATCCGGTAAGCAGCCTTCGCGCAGCACGTTAACCGGCACGGCACTGGCCGCGATCGGGTCTGATGTCGTCGCCGCCGATCCCACCGCACCTGCTGGCACGGGTGGAGGCGGCCTCAAAGGAACCGGCAGCGACAACGGCGCACCCTCCTCGCGCGATCCCAAAGCCACGGGCAGCGGCGGCACTGGTCCCGGCGGTGGGCTAGATACTCAGCTTGCCGCAAAACGTAGCGGCAGCGGCGGACCCGGTATTCTTGGCTTTGGCGGTTCAAGCAGCGAAGGAGATGCCCCCGCCGGTATTGGTCCGTTAGGCGGTATTGCAAGCTCCAGCGGCGCAAACTCCGGTGACGGTGGGCCGGCGCGTGGCGACGGAGGCCAACCCGGGGTCGCCAGCGGTGTGGCGAATGGTGCATTGGCACGCAGCAGCAACACAGGGATTTTTGTCGCCGATACCGTGGCTGATGACATCGGCGTTGAGAGCGGCCGCCAACCCAACGGCGGTCGCGAGGGC
Source organism: Planctomycetia bacterium (assembly GCA_043737375.1). Taxonomy (GTDB): domain Bacteria; phylum Planctomycetota; class Planctomycetia; order Pirellulales; family JALHPA01; genus JAWXCH01. Next base: position 3,010 of record JAYTAU010000602.1, on the reverse strand, counting down.
ACACCGCTCGATAGCAACGTAACGTCGGGCTCGCGACAAGCGGCGGGCTTGCCTGGTCGCAGTACGACTGGTGCGGTTGGCGCGATTGCCGGCGAAATGATCATCGACGTGCCAACAGCCGGTGGGACCGGAACCTTGGCCGGCGCGCGAGCCATATCCGACGGCGGTGTCGATGGACCTGCCGTCACCACGGTCGGCCCCGGCGCGGCGCTTCGCCGATCCAGCACCGCCGGCTTGCCAGGCAACACGGCCGAAGCGATCGACGTGCCCGAGTTGAATGGTGGAATTACTGATGCGGTCGCAAGCAACGCAACGGCCGCTCCGGGTCCGAATCTTTCGGCCGGTTTGTCGATATCGCGATCGGGAGGGTTGCCGGTGCTGATCGCCGCAGCCACGGGACCGGGAGGACTAGGAATCGATTTTTCCCCCGTCGTCGGCTCAACGCGCAACGATGCGCAGCGCGATAGCGAGGTGGTGATCGACAGCGATGCGCGATTTTTGAAACGCGACAGCGGCGGCAGCGGAACTGCGGCGGTCGACGGCCCGATTCGCGACACGGCCCGGGGCTTCGAACGGCCCGGCGTCGCAGGCGGAACCGGCACCGGCGGCAACAATACCAAGACCAACGACGCGGTCGAACGCGGCCTCGATTTTCTGGTGCGCTGCCAAAACGACGACGGCAGTTGGAGCTTCCACAAGTTTCCCGGTGCCACCAAAGAGGACGTCGGGCTGATCCAATCGGATACCGCGGCCACGGGTTTGGTGCTGATGACCTTCCTTGGCGGCGGTTACGACCACTTCGACGATAAGCATCGCGAAACGGTTCGTCGCGGGCTGTTATTCTTACGCGAGCAACAAAAGGACACCGGCGATTTGTATGTCGTACAAGACAAGAAGACCAACGAGAGTGCCTGGCTTTACAGTCACGCGATCGGCACCATCGCGCTGTGCGAAGCGTATGGTATGACCGGCGATGACGAACTGCGCGAGCCAGCGCAACGCGCGTTGCAATTCATCGAAGCCGCTCAAAATCGCCAAACCGGCGGTTGGAGATATGCCCCCGGGGTCGACGCCGATACGTCGGTCTCGGGTTGGCAGCTGATGGCCCTCAAAAGCGGTGAACTGGCGGGACTGAAGGTCAAAACAGAAACCTACGAAGCGGTTCGCAAATGGCTCAACGGGGCGCAACCTTCGCCCGCCGAGGGGGCGCAGTATGTTTATAACCCGTTTGCGCCGAGTACGCCCGATCGAATCGGCGGGCGCAAGCCGACACCCGCCATGTCGGCGGTGGGACTCTTGATGCGGATGTACTTGGGCTGGAACCGCGAGAACCAACAGTTAGTTCGTGGCGCCAACAAACTGACCGCCGACTTGCCGGCGATCGGTTTCACTTCGAACCCAAAGCGCGACACGTACTATTGGTATTACGCGACCCAGGTGATGTATCACATGGGGGGCGAGCATTGGAAGCTGTGGAACGACAAACTGTTTTTATTGCTCAACAGCACCCAAATTAAAACCGGCCCGATGGCGGGCAGTTGGGACCCTGGCGGACGTGTGCCCGATCGTTGGGGAAGCTGGGGCGGGCGGATCTACGTGACCACGCTCAATCTGCTATCGCTCGAAGTCGAACATCGCCATTTGCCGATTTATCAGTCGACGGCGAAGTAGGGATATACGCGATGCAATATCAACCCTCTCCCTCGGGGAGAGGGTGCGAGTGCAACGAGCGGGTGAGGGGCCGAAATCTCCACGTTGCGGGGCATTTATGGAAAAGCGTCAACAACGTCCTCAAAGCAATCGTACGAACCGCGCGCGTACATTGCGACAGAACTCCACATACCCTGAACAGCTCTTATGGGTCCGGTTGCGCGCCGGGAGGTTAGCTGGCCTGAAATTTCGTCGGCAATATCCAGTGGGTCCGTTCGTCGCCGATTTCTATTGTCATGAGATGCGACTGATCATTGAGCTCGATGGAAATAGCCACGCAGGTCACGCAACGTACGACCGCGATCGTACGGAGTACATTGAGAAGTATTCAATTCGAGTTATTCGGTTCGGAAACGATGATGTCCTGAACGATCTCGACGCGGTATTGACCTCGATTCTGCTGGCTTGTGGCGTCAATCCGGATAAGCCTGCACGGTGAGGCCCCTCACCCGGCTCGTTCCTCGCCACCCTCTCCCCGGGGGAAGAGGGTTTTCAAAGACCGAAAAAACTCTAAACCTGCTCGCGCAGCGAGACCACGCGCGTTCGGGTTTCTTCTTCGATGTTGACCTTGTCCTCGCGGGCCAGCCAACCGAGGCCTTGCATCACGACGTCGCGCGGGGCCTCGATCTCTTTGACCAGTTTCGCGATCGTCAGCGGGCCCTTGGTGTGCAAAATCTGCCAAATCATGCCGGCAGTTTCACCGATCTGGGCCACACATGGCATCGAAGTATTTCCTGGCGCGGATGCAAGCATGGCCATTTTCGCGGGTCTCCGGTTTTTTGACCGCCTAATGCAATGGTCTTATGGGATTGGCCATTGGGGCGAATGATCAGGCACCAATCGCAATTTCGTCGATCCGCTGAGAAACGAATCACTCTGCTCCGACGCACCCGCCGGCATGTGTGTGACAGCACGCATACCGCCGACTCGATCAATTATAGCGGCCGGGCAGTCCCCCTCAAGTGCGCACTTTCCACCCGACGAAGGAATGCTCCTTATTAACGTTAGCTTGCAAAACTTGACCCGATTGTGCAAAAGTTACAATAGTTGACCGACAATCTGCCTGGCGTCGCTAATCCCGGTGCCGATAAATAGCCAATTTCTCGGCGATATGTTAGCGGCCGAGAATTTCCGACGATGATCGCCGGTCGTCGGCACACTGAATGCTTTAGATGGCCAACGCAATGGTTCGACCCAGTTGTGAGACGGCTGACTGAAGCATCGAGAGCCTGCTCACGAAACCGACGAATACATGCACCGTGGATCTTAGCAGCCAGTCGCCACGATTGAATGGCGACAC
>JAYTAU010000601.1:0-1077 GCA_043737375.1 Planctomycetia bacterium | reverse complement strand
TCGGCGAGCGAGCGGGCGAACCGCAGCGCAAGATCGTCCGCATCAAAGGCATCGCCATCGTCGGCTACTCGCTACTCGTCTCCGAACTCACCGCAAACGACTCGCTCTCGCTGCAAGAGCAAAGCCTCGGCGGCCGCACGCAAATGGGCTGCGGGTACTTCGTGCCAATCAAGGAGGTCGCGTGATGGAAAAACTACTTGCGAAAAGCGGTGATAACGCAGCTACTGTTGCAGAACATTGCCGAGACGTGCGCAAAGCGGGCGATGCCATTTGGGAATCGGTGTCTGCTGATTTGAAAGTTTTATTACCGGGATTCAGTGACAACTTTCCGAAATTACGCTCAGCGGCAGAATTGCTGCACGACATTTTGAAGGCCAACACCGCTTACCAAGTGATGGTCAAATCTGCGGGTCGTTCAACCGAGCGACAACCTGTCCGGCACGAAGTGCTGGCGGTTGCGTTTTTGACGGGCGAAGGCCCGTTGGCCGAGTGGCTTGAAAAACGGATCCCGAGCGAGGCCGATCGTTGGGCGATCATTTGGGCAGTCGGTGGCCACCATTTCAAAATGAAAGACCCGGCGCGTTCGTCGGATGCGCTATTGTACCGTGACAAAGGAGTGGGGTCGCAGATTACGTTGCAGTTAGCGCATTCAGATGTCGGGGCGATCCTTTCCGACGTTGCGGCTTTATTCGCAACGAAAGAAATACCCAAGCTCGCGGACATTACTTTTCGGACGACAGGGGAAGAACTCCGGGATCGAATCGACGAGTACGTGACCGAAGCGGATGGTATATGGCAACGACTATGCCGCACACCCGCGAACAAGACATTAGTTGCCGTGTTGAAAGCATTCGTAGCCGCTGCCGATGCGGCTGGATCGGCGGTGACGGAACGAAACCTGCCGCTGGCAGATTGGGTTCGTGATTCGCTGGGCTGTCGGTTGACGCCCGCCGATCTGGAACTTGTCGTACAACGGGATTTGAAAGGGAACAGCCTTCGGCCGTTTCAGCAAGTCGTGGCCGATTCCAATTCGTCGGTCACAGTCGTGGCTGCGGGGTGCGGAAACGGTAAGACGAC
>JAYTAU010000600.1:0-1078 GCA_043737375.1 Planctomycetia bacterium | reverse complement strand
CGTCGTCGAATGCCCAATCGCTCACTCAATCGCTGTTGGGCGAAGCCACATCGCATGCCGTCACGCAAACCCGCGAGTATGTTACTCGCGCGGTGCCGCCGCTCGAAACGCTGCGCGAATTGGCCGAAGTCGGATTGGCGCTAGACGACTCGGACCGCTTGGCACGGCAACAGCTCGCCGTGCTCGATGCAAACCCTGGCTTCAGTTGGATCAGCTATGGCGACGCGCAGGGAAACTTCACCGGAGCGTATCGCAACACGGATGGCAAGTTGCGGCTGAATCAGAGCAGTATCGTCGATGGTCGCACGAAACTGATCGAGCATCAACGACAAAGCGATGGCACGTTCGAGGTCGCCCGCCGCGACGACAACACCGGTTACGATCCGCGCAATCGACCGTTTTATCAAAAGGCGATGCACGGCAATCGGGTCGTCTGGTCCGAGCCCTACATTTTTTTTGATCAGCGTATACCCGGGATCTCGGTCTCGGCACCGGTGCGCCATGCGGATGGCACGCTGCGCGGCGTGCTGAGCATCGACTTCGATCTGCAAGCGCTTTCGATATTTATCACCCAACTCAAACCGAGCCCGCGGGCAGAAGTGATTTTGCTGACCGCGGAGGGTGTAGTGCTCGCACACCCTCGTCACGGCGACGACGCCCGCCAAGCCGGAATTGCGGAGACAAAATTGACTCAACTGCGCGACTTGGATCCATCGTTGGCCGAGAGCCTGCGGATCGCCATGCAGGCCAAAGCTCAGGGGGGTTTTGAGCTCATCGAAATCGTGCGGCACGACGAATCGTATTTTGCCGGTCTGGCATCGTTGAATGTCGGCGGCGACCAAACCTGGTTCGTCGTCGCGATCGCGCCGCAGTCGGATTTTCTTACGGAAGTCTGGAGCAGTCAGCGAACCGCCGCGGCACTGGGAATTTTGGCCGTGATGATGGCCGTGGCCTTATCGGCTTTCATGGCCCGGCGGATTTCGCAACCGGTTCAATCGCTGATTGATTTTATGCGGCGCGTAGGGCAGGGGGATCTGGAAGCGCGCGCCGATCTTGGCGGAGGCCGCGAATTCCGCGA
>JAYTAU010000599.1:0-3068 GCA_043737375.1 Planctomycetia bacterium | reverse complement strand
CTTCGGGGCGCATCAGTACTTTATTGAAAAGTTTGGGCCTGGGCGTTGCTGCCGTGGTCTTGATTTTGAGTTCGCTAGGGATCGCCGAAGCCACGGCCGGTCCGGAGCAAGCAAAACGATTCGAATCAATCCGAGGCCTGTTCTCCGGCGATTTTTCCGAGGAAACCCGGCAAGATAATCGAACGGAACTTTGGAAGGAGACCATCCGAAAAGTTGTCGCAGGCGATCCCGTTCTGGGGCTCGGTCATGGCAGTATGTTTCGCATTGCACATGGTTTACAGCCCCACAATTACTACCTGTTTGTGTGGGGGAATTCTGGAATTCTGGCCGCGATGTGCGTGATTATTTATCACGTGATGTTTTTTACCGAGGGCTGGAAATGTACTCAGCCCAATGTGCGAGCGGGCCTGTTGGCACTGGCCACGGTATTTGTGATAACCAGTATTTTGGATCACTCGCTAGTCGGTCGGCCATTCCCCGGATGCATCATCGCGCTGATGATTCTGTGTGTGTTGTACGGGCGTCGCCCGCTGCCGACGCGCGGAGTTCCGATGCTCGCTCGGCCCGCCATGCCCGCGCTGGCCAAACCGCGTGCATAATCGGATAGCGTGCCCCATCGCACCCATTGGCCCTAGAATGTCGGCCGGTAAGCGTCCGGCTTCGACATGGTGAGACGATCCGCCGGCGTCTATTGCGCAGTCGGCAGTGGCATCTGAAGCATTTTTCAACGGGCTGCTAGGGAAGCCTCGGTGCGTCACGGCCTGTGCGACGTTTCTTGATCGTGCGACGGATGGTCCGTTCCAACAATCGGGTCGGACTTAAAATCGCTCGCTCCACGTTTTTGAGTGCGGACCTTCGTTGTCCGACATTCGCTCCACTAGTGCTATGTTGCTGTTGATACTGATCCACTAAAAACCAGTCGATGGCGCGCTGGGTGAATCCTCCGTATTTCAGCAACAATGCGGCAATTTCCGCTTTGCGTTGAATCGAACCCCACGTTGCTTTGTTCAGCTCGCAATCGCGCTGGCAAGCCAATTGCCGATCAAAAAATTGAAGTTCGGTCTGCCGGCTACAGCGCAGCCAGTAGTCCCAATCCATGACGTACTGCAACGATTCGTCCAACGGCCCGACTTGTTCGTATAATCGGCGCGTCCAAAACGCAGCCGGCTGCAGCACAAAGTTGATTTCAGGCAACTCGTCGGGCCCAAACTCCACGACGTAGTTCGCATCGCGTTGAAAAGCGTCCGTACGGTCAATCCAAGAGCCGCGACCGTATATGAACGAGGCCGGCTCAAGTTCTTCGAAATTGCCAATCACCGCCGTTAATGATTCGTGGTCGTGGTAAATATCGTGCGGATTCAGCCAGCCCAATACACGACCTTGGGCTAGCGCAAACCCTTTGTTGATGGCATGCGCCGGACCGCGATCTTGTTCGCTGAACCAACGGAACGACAGTTCTCGACACGCGGCCTGGACTTTACCGCCGGCAAGCTGATGCTCGAACTGCCGCAAAATGGGAATCGACTCATCGGTCGAACCCCCGTCCATGATCACGTAATCCAGGCTAAAATCACCCGACTGCGCCAGTACCGACTCGATCGTGCGCGCCAAATACGTGGCCTGATTCATTACGGGGGTCACGATTGTCAGATCCAAAGCAGTCTCCTCCTAAAGACTTAGCGTGCGGGGCAGTTTAATGCCTGATAGGTGTTGGCCACCGGTCGCTCTAGCTGCAATTGAACATGCTTAAGCAGCTTCGCTCAGTTCGCTTTGATACAGCCGCTGGTACACACCGCAACGCGATAGCAGTTGTGCATTGGTGCCGGTGTCGACGATCCGTCCTTGCTCCATCACGACAATCCAATCGGCCAAGCGTAGCGCCGAGGGTCGATGCGTAATTAAGATGGCTGTGCGATTCTCCAGAAAATTTTCCAAGGCGCAGTGAATCAGCCGCTCGCTCTCCAAATCGACGTTGCTGGTCGCTTCGTCCAAAATCAAGATCGATGGATCGCGCAAAATCACGCGGGCCAAGGCAATCCGCTGTCGCTGTCCGCTGGATAGCCGGCTGCCTTTCTGACCGACCATCGTTTGATACCCGTTGGGCATTTCGTTGATGATGCAGTCGTGAATGAACGCCTGCTTGGCCGCGGCGACAACTTCGTCGTCGGTCGCATCCGGGCGGCCGAAACGAATGTTATCCGCCACGGTGTCGTCGAACAGAATCAAATCTTGCGCGACCACGCCCACTAATTTGCGAAGTTCGGCCTGCCGGGCTTGCCGCACATCGACCGACCCCACCTGTACGACACCGCGCAACGGATCGTACAATCGTGTGAGCAAATTGGCCAAGGTACTTTTGCCGCAACCATTCGGACCGACGATGGCGACGGTCGTACCAAACGGTATCTTCAAACTGACATCGCGCAGTACCAATTGATCGGGCAAATACTGAAACGAGACATTCGATAGCTCCACATCCGGTCGAAAGTTGGCAATAGCCACCGGTACCGCCGGATCGACCAACTCAGGCTGCTGCTGCATAAACGTCAAAATTCGCTCGGCACACGCCGCGCCGCCGTACAGGCTGGCTCCGATGCCCGACAGCTTACGCGCCGGATCGGCCATGCCGATCAGAAATCCGTAGAACAGCATCAATGTTTCCGGGCTCATCGGGCGATTGCAAATTTGAATGCCGAACAAGTGCGTCTCATGATTCAGCACCAAGTACGAACCGGTCAGCACAGCAAGGGTGACGCCTCCCATGCCCAAGATCTCGGTGACCGGCTTGAACATACCGACGAACAACAGAGCCCGCGTTTGTAGCACGAATTCTTTGCCGGTCGCGAAAAATCGGCGTCGCTCGTGGTGTTCACGCCCAAATACGCGCACCGTTTTAATGCCTTGAAAACTTTCGTCCAAGCGATGGTACAGAGCATGCACGATGCCCATTTCCTTTTGCGTGGTTTGCTTCATCCAGCGCGTGACCCAGCGGGTTGCGAATCCGCCCAACGGCACTAGCAGCAGCGAGATAACCAACAATTGCCAACAGATCAACGCAGCGCCGATCA
>JAYTAU010000598.1:0-3071 GCA_043737375.1 Planctomycetia bacterium | reverse complement strand
CGCGATAATGCAACGGCCGGCCAGGCGGCGCGGTGAAATCGACCCAGCTCATCAACAGCTGGTCGACATCGGTAATATGCGGCGGCCGGTAGGCGATCGTCGTCCAGTGCTTACCGTCCAAACTGCGGTCGACTCGAAACCCGATCTCGTCGTCGGCCGGATCGGTCCAACGGATATTAACCGCATCAGACTCATAAAGTTCCGCGACAACATGCTTAGGCGCGGTGGGGCGAGTCGACTTGCATGCGATGATCGTGTCGGAACTGCCGGCTTGTGTCTTTGAGGCTTTGTTCTCGATAAACGCGCAATTCGAGATTTCATTCTTGCCGGCGTGGGCAATGCCGACCCAGCCGGGTGTTTCGTTCCATGCGATCAATAACCCGCGCAAATCAACATTCCAACCCCCCATATAACTCGTCTGCCCAGTTCCTTTGACATGCGTATTGCGGGTCATGGCCCAGCCGACGACATGCGTGCCGCCGTGCAACTGGCAGAGAATCCCTTCGCCGTCGTTGCCCGGGTTCGAACCGACGTTGTTGAACCAATTGCGATCGATCCAGAGGTGATTGCCCGCCAGATCGAAGGCCCGCGACAGATTATCCGAGATCGCGCCGTTACCGCCGGCATTGCTACGCAGGTTGCCATCGAGGGTCAGCGTCCAACCTTCGCCCAGGCCATACACATCGGCGTTGCCTTGCAAGTAAACTCGCTCATTATGATTGTTGGCAATCGTGACCCAGGTGCCTGAGACATCGAAGCCGCGATGTCCGTGGTTGAACACCCAATTATCGCGCACCACGACGCCCGGTTCTTGAAAGCCGCCGATCCAAGGGCCCATCAATTGCTTATTGACGTCGATGCCGCAGGTTTTACCGTAGTCGAAAATAATCGTCGTGTCGGGGACCAGCTCGCCCAACTTCATGCTGTTCCCTTTGCCGGCGACTTCAGTCTTGCGCGTAGTCTGCAGGTATTTGAAGTTTTTGCGACTTGCCGGCAGCACATTGTTGGCGACGAGTACCCGCGAGCCGTAGCACCCGATGCGCGGGCCGAATTTGTAGGCGTAAAACGTGTCGGGTCCGTTCCCTTCGTCGAAGCAATCGTTCAGCACGGCCGAGTCATTCAACACGCAGCCAAACACGATACGACCGCGCCCCGCGCCGACATAATTCTCTTTTCCGAACGGAGCACCCAAAAACGGATCAAGCGGCGAAGTGCCGTCGGGCTTGCGATCCTTCCAGGCCGGTTTGACGAATTTGCTTTTCCAACCATTGGCGGTGCCATAGGTCTCGCCCCACTTCAATTGCGGGCCGAAATACACCGTCGCGCCGGTCAGGTCGACCCAACAAATGCCGACGTTGTTGACGTCTTTAAGTTGTTCTTTGCCGTGTGGTACTATGCCGATCAGATTCCAATGGCGCGGTACTGCTCCGCCGAAGCCGCGCGAATCGTCGACCCCGCGCCGCTGAAAATCAAACACGAACTTGGTTTTTAAATCGAGCTTGCCGGTCTTGGCGGCGTTGTTCGATTCAGTATAGATCGCGCCGTTAGTTGAACCTGGGGCTTCGCTGTTACCTGCGGCTTCGCTGTCACTCGGGGCTTCGCCGTTACCGGGGGCTTCGCCGCGAATGACCACGCCCGATTTGAGCATCAGCCCACGACCATTTGGCCCGTCGGCGGGCATGTCCGAAAAGTCGTAAGTGCCGGCGGGGTAATACAGCACACCTCCGGCGTTAGCGGCCAGTTCGTCGCGTGCCGCTTCGAATTTTTCGAACGCGTTTTTGCCTTTCGTATATTTCGACATGTCCAAGACATTGGACCAGCGCACGGCAGCGGTCCAAGCCGGATAGCCCACGGTGTGCTTGCCTTCAACGCTGCCATAGTACGTTGCGACTGGATTGTCGGTCGGAAGTTTATATAGTGCGGATGTCGGCGGCGCTCCGTGCGCTGTGCCTACTAAAATACCCACGACAGCCAAAGCAATGAACCCGAGTGATCGCATAAGTGAGCTTTAAGAAAACGGAATACGAATAAACAGCAACGGATCGACGTATCGCGGCTGAGCCAACCGCTCGCTTCGGCCGGCCCAACGCACGGAATCATTTTAGTTGGACGCGATACACAGAACAATTTTTGTCGCAAACGAATGTAAGAAATAAGAAAGCAGAAAGCCGTGAGGGGAGCGTGTCGAGGGTTTCCCAATACCGCGACGCCCGCCGCAGTGCGCTGCGTAATGGAGATGCCGACAGCCGCCGGTCATTCACCCGCTAAACGGTTGTCATTCCGAGGACGGATGCACTTGCCGGCGGTTCGAGCTGATAATTTTACGGCGTTATCCCGGCGGCCAATCAAGAGCCCGACCGCCGAGCAAATGAAAATGCAGGTGCGCGACCGTCTGCCCGGCATCCGGCCCGTTGTTCACCACGACGCGGTAGCCGTCGGACAGATTAAGTTGCTTGGCCAAATTACGAATCGTCAGCCAGAGATGCCCCAGCAGCTCTGCGTCGTCGTCGGCCAAGGCGTCGATCGAAGCGACCGACTTTTTCGGAATCACCAACACGTGCGTGGGTGCTTGCGGGTTGTTATCGCGAAAGGCCAGACAGCGATCGTCCTCGTAGACGATGTCGGCCGAAATTTGGCGATCGATGATGCGTTGAAAGATGGTCATGACTGAGTGCGAAGTAGGGAGTGCGGAGTTCAAATCGCAAACGATGACTGCGTCCAATCGGCTGCTTAGCGGCGCGGCCAACGGCCCGCCCTGAATCCAATGAGACGGTCTGACTAGTTGACAGCAATCCCGTTCTGCGACAGATCGATCCCCTCGTCGATCAACAAGATTGGAATCTCATCGACGATCGGGTAGAGCACTAAACCATCCTCGCGCAGTAAGCCCCCGTTCAAATGCCGTTTGACGGGTTGGTCCGACCGATTTTTCAACTTGCCGGCGGTGATCGCCCCGTTCAATTGCTCGACTAGTTTGGGATCGATCAGCGTCAGCCGACTGCCCGACTCGGGGCAACGGAGCATATCGAGAAACTGTTGGCTGATCACTTGGCCTCGCTTTCGGCGTTTGA
>JAYTAU010000597.1:0-1084 GCA_043737375.1 Planctomycetia bacterium | reverse complement strand
GTTGCGATGGGGGCCGTTTATCGCCGGGGAAACAGTACTAGCGGCCAGTAGCGATAGCCTGGTGTGCGTCAACGCCGATGGATCGGAACGTTGGCGATTCAAGCTTGATGCCGGATCGCTAGTCGGCGAACCGCTGTTCGATGCCCAGACTTTGGCGTTAACCGGTCGACACGGCACCATTCAAAAGGTAAATCATCAAACGGGCAAGTTGATCGCCAGTGTCGATCTTGGTCAACCGCTGGCGAGCGGTGCGACCCGGCTGGGCGGTACGTACCTTGTATCCGCTCGCGATGGCACGCTCTTGAGCTTCACCTTTAGCAACCAGCCCGAGGTGCACCCATGAAACAAGCCAGACTTGCATTGGCGGTTATCGTGGGGTTAATCGGCGGATCGCTCGAACGCGCTGCAATCGCCGACGAACACGGCCCGCTGTATCAGCAAGAGCCGTTCGATTGGATCAAGCTCGATGAAGCCAACAAGCACGCGATTTTGCGGGTTCAGCCGCTCACGTTTCCCAATCGCAAACCACCCGAAAAACCCGATCCCGATTCGGAGCTGCAACTGCGGTTGTCGGACCGGCCCGATCAACTTTTCAAACTCAAATGGAAGTATGTCGACGAACTGCGATTATTCGAGCAGCAGGTCCTCCTCGAAGCCGATACGTTGGTCGCCGACGGGCAATTGACCGAGGCCTTTGCCTACTATCGTTTTCTCGACAAAAACCATTCAAACCTGGCCGGCTTATCCGAGTCGATCCAAAAATATCTACAGCTCATTGCCGCGGCGGCCTATCGGCAACAGCGGCTGGATGAAGCAGTTGGCTTGTTGTGGGAATTGCATGCCCGAAATCCAAGCCGGGCAGGGCTGGCCTCGGCTGCCGATCGCGTTGTCGAAGCGCTGGTCACCAAGCACCTAGCCGATTCAGAATACGCGGCTGCGCGCGGACTCTTGATCGAATATGAAAGGCGATTTGGCGAAGCCTCACGTGCGTTGGTCGAGCGTTATCGCGATCGGCTGAGCGGACTGGCCGTTGCTTCCATGCAACATGCGAAAAAGCATTTCGAAAGCAGCGAGTTCGCAAAGG
>JAYTAU010000596.1:0-3080 GCA_043737375.1 Planctomycetia bacterium | reverse complement strand
TTCAAAGGAAAATCGGCCAGTTCGGATGGCGCGATCCAACGTTGCTCGATGAACAATGGATTTGCCGAGGATTTCAACTCGGCGATCATCTCCGCCTCGTGGCATTCCAGCGTGATCGCAAATCGCGTGACGCCGTGGCGGAGCGTGGCAAATCGCCCTCGCGGCGCAACGTCTAGTCCGCAGAGTTGTTTAAGCTGTTCGATAATTTCAAGCTGAACTTTGTCAGGCTGCTCAGCCTGGATTGCGAATCGCGGAAAGTCCCACAGACCTGCCCATCGCGCCGTTTCTCCGCGCAATCCCAACAACACACGCTCCCCATGACGCACGACGACGGCCGCTTCGCGAACTTGCTGGGGTGCCGACTTTTTGCGAACCAACGGAATCGTGGTTTGCAGCGAGTCGCGATTCGTCGGACAGAGCTTGGCCGCCGGACAAGCCGGACAATTCGGCGCGCGCGGCATGCAGACCTGGCTGCCTAGCTCCATGAGTGCTTGATTGATCGCGCCGTTGCCTGGACCTTGCTTTGGTAGCACGGCTTGCGCGAATTGCCATAACAACCGTTGTCCGGCGGTCGATTTTGGGTCGCCTGCAAATGCCAACAGCCGGCTATAAAGTCGCACGGTGTTCGCTTCAAGAATTGGTGTTCGTTGATCGAATGCAATCGACGCAATCGCTCCGGCGGTATAGCGACCTATCCCCGGCAGCTTACGCAAGGCCTCGAAATCGTGCGGAAAGTTGCCTCCGTGATCGGCCAGGATTTGCTTCGCTGCCGCGTGTAATTGCCGCGCGCGGCGGTAATATCCCAGGCCTTCCCAAAGCCGCAGCACTTGATGTTCTTCGGCCCCGGCCAGCGCAGCGACGTCCGGGAAAGTTGCGACAAACCGCTCGAAGTAGGGCCGCACCGTGTTGACTTGCGTCTGTTGCAGCATGATCTCGCTGACCCAAACGCGGTAAGGATCTCGACTTTGCCGCCAAGGCAGGTCGCGTTGGTGCGTCTCGAACCAAGCGAGCAACCGCCGGCGAAACGACCCGAACCAACTTGCCTTGGGAAGTTGAACGCTGTGCGTTGAGAGGTTGCAAAGTTCATCGCTGAGCGTAGCTAGTCGTCGCTTTGACGATAGACGACTGATGACATCTGTATTAGGCTCTCGTTTGCTAGATTTCGTGGGCAATGGTCGTGGCATGTCTTCAATGTAATGAAACACCAGGAGTTCGTCTTGCCGAAACGGAGCGATCGAGGACCATCGTCGAAGAAAAAATTGCCTGTTCCGTCGGCGGTGCGTGCGGCGGCTATCAGCGTGCGTCAATTACCGGACGGAGCGTGGACGTTGGTTCATCCGCGTTGCGCGGCCGAACGTCAAGACGATCTCGAAGAAGTGGAAGCCATGATCGAAGTGGCCGAACATGAGATCGCTCGTGACGAGTTGCGTTGGCTGCTCGACGGTTGTACCGACAATTTGGCGGCGCATGAACTACTGGGCGAGATCGCCCTGGCCGAGCAGGATTTTCGTTTGGCACGCGGCCATTTCGGCTACGCATTCGACATCGCGGCCAAGGCGATTCGCGCTGCCGCTATCGATGGCAAAGTTCCGTCGCCGTTTTCATTTGCATTAGCGGCCAATCAATCGTTCTACGCCGCCGGCAAGGGGCTGGTATTTTGTTTGCTGCAGCTTGAGAAACGCGACATGGCGGTCGCGGTCGTTGATTTTTTAATGCTATGTGAACCAAGCGATCCGTTGAATGTGCGAGCACTCATCGACCCACCGACGACGGAACGAATAACCAACGAGCCGATAGTATTCACAATCAAGTTGCCGGAGCGATTGTCTCCTTCTCCGCCTGAATGAGGGCCGGGATGATGGTCTCTAATGAGCCGGTGGTAATAGAAAACTCTTACCCGTTCGTTCCTCGTTGCTCTTTTCCTGCGGGTGTGAGCCTCACGCCCGCCATTGCAAGGAACTCGACCGCAATTACTATTCGCCGAGCACCTGCATCACCACCACCGCAATCAACCCGCCGATGACCAATAGCCCGCCGCCCGCCACGACCGCGAGCCACAGCCGGCTGTTTGGCATTCGCGAAATTTTAAGCACACTCGCCGTTGGTTCCGCTCCTTGAGTTGGATCCTGCGGATTATTCGGCGATTCGTTCGCTTCCGACTTGGTTTCTGTTGCGTCGCGAACTCCAGACTTTGCAAGGGGTGGGTTTGGTTTAGGCTGGATTTCCGCATCGCCCTGCGGCAACTGGATGATCGGGTAACCTTTCGTTTCGAGCAGTTCGCCGGTGCCGCTGCCCGTGTCGAGCGCACCTTCGCGAATTTGCCGCGCGGTCTCGGCATCGAGCGGCGACGAGACCGATTCACCGGCCCACGGAAGCAGCCGGGCGACCACATCGGCCGCGCTTTGCAAGCGGCGCGAAGCATCTTTCTCCATCATCGCGGCCAACACTTCGACAAATTTCTCGCTCAACGATGGATTAAGAACGCGCGGGTGAAGCGGCGTGTCCTCGCAATGTCGCCGCGCCTTGGTTCGCACATCGCCGCCAGGGTAAGGCACTTTTCCCGTGACTGCGTAATACAAGGTACAACCAAGGGAATAAATGTCGCTGGCCGGGCCGACCGACTTGGGTGCTAGAATCTGCTCGGGCGAAAGATAATCGGCAGTTCCCACAACCTTGCCCGAACGCGGATCACCTGCCGACTCGTTGAGCCAACCGGCCAAACCCAGGTCCGAAACTTTAGTATGTCCTTCAGGTGTGACCAACAAATTGCCGGGTTTCACGTCGCGATGCACCAGCCCGCGCTGGTGTGCGTGTTGTAATCCCTCGGCGGCTTGCGAAATGATGGTTGCGGCTTCGCTCATGCCTAACGGCCCGCGGTCGCGGACGTAGCGCCGTAGATCGGCACCTGGTACGAATTCGACGACGAGAAAATACACGTTGCCATCGTGTCCCGCATCGATCGCGCGGACCAGGTTCTCGTGGTCGAGTTGGGCTTGGGCGCGAATCTCGCGCATGAAGCTGGCGATCGAGTCGGGTGTGGACTTGCTGCGCGGCAGCACTTTGATCGCTACGGTCCGTCG
>JAYTAU010000595.1:0-3084 GCA_043737375.1 Planctomycetia bacterium | reverse complement strand
CGCCTCGATCGGCAGCGCCGTCAACGTTACCGATCCGGTTTCCGACGCCGGCAATTCGTCCAAACTCCAACTGACCGAGTGCGACGCTGCGTCGTAATGGCCCGAGTTGTTGGCTTTGATGAACTTCAAACCCTTCGGCAAGCGCGTGACCAGTTGCACATCTTTGGCCGGCGCGGTGCCCGGGTTACTGACCGAGACGGTGTACGTCGCCTGGCGTTCTAGGTAGCGCCGGCCCGGTCCGTCCATGCTGATTTGCAGTGCCGGAGCAATCACTTCGAGTTCGCACTGGGCTTCGGCCCGCAGGTTCGCATCGGCGCGCGCGGTCAGTCGATTGATGATCCGCCCGGCTTGCGCGGCATTCATCGTCAAATCGAGGTCGCGCGTTTCGCCGGGTTTCAACGATCCGACTTCGAATTCCAGTTCTGCACCCGCTTGATGTTTCAGCCCTGCCGGAATTCGTTCTTCGAGAATTACATTGGTTGCCGGACCCGTGCCTGGGTTGCTGATTTTGATGGACAACACCACGTCTTGGCCGATCATCACCTGGCGGGCGGCGGTTACTTGAAGCGTGAGCTCGGGCTTGGTGACGCGCGAACGCGCGGCAGCCTCGGCTCGAAACGAAACCGTGGCCACGCTGCCGACTTCGCCTTCAGTCGCGGGCATTAATTCGATTTCGATATTCGATTCTTCGCCCGGCTTGAGCGCACCCAACGACCAGTGCAATTCGCCCTGCTGGCCCGGATTGGCCGGCGGATTGGCCGAGATGAACTGCGTGCCCTCGGGCACCATGTCGTGAACTTCGACCCCTTGCGCGATAATGCTGCCGGCGTTGCGAACGCGAATTTCGAAGCGAGTTGGTTTGCCGACTTGAATTTCGGCCGGGGCAATTTTTTCGATCAATAGTTGCGGTGATTGTTTGCCTTCGAGCTGGCGCGGACCAGGCCGACCGTTTCCAACGGCACCCGCAATTCCCACAGCAGCCGAAGCTCCAGCCCGCGCGTTATCCGGATTCGTAGCCCCCCGTCCATGGCTCGACTGGCCGGCGTTGTTCGGCGCGAACGAATCGTTCCGCAGCCGATCGCCGGGAGTATTGGAAAAATTATTCGATCCAAGCCGCGACGCTGAAGACGGCGGCACCGTCGTGGGCGACAAGGCTGTCGGCGATGTCGCCGCAGGCAATGCGGCACTAAAACCGCTGTCGTCGAGTGGTCGCGATTTGGGATCGGCTGAAGGATCCGACGGCAACATTGCGGGCCGGCGTAAACCGGTCGAATCATCGGTGCTCTTCAGTACGCCTTTGGTGGTCGTCGAGCTATTTTTCATGACCGAAGGTGAAGGTCCGCCGGCATCGAGCGATTGATACCGACTCTCGATCGCCGGCGTGGACTTGCCTTGCGCGCTTTTTCGAACGCTGCCCACCGCGCTGTCGTCCGGCGGGTTACCGTAGGTCGAACCGACGGGCGTGCCATCGGTGGCTGCGTTTCCGCTATTCAATAAGTAGGCACTGCCGGCAGGCGCATTCGAACCCGCGGCCGCAGCCGGCTTCATTCGCGATTTGAACGGTTCGGACGGTCGAGCCTCGGTCCGATCGGCGTTCGTCGCCGATTCTTGCGTAGCATTTTCGCCGGAAGTGTTTTCACCGGCGGTGGTTCGCACCGAACCGGTTTCTTGATCACTGGCGGAATCGCCGGGGAAACGTAGCGGATTGACCTTGGTGCCGGGATCGAATCGGGCAGGTTCGCGATCCTCGTAGGTGTTGCCGGGCGATGAACTGACGACGTTGGCGGGCGATCGATTCCGGCGAAACGGATCGCCTTCGCTCGAGCCGCCAGCCGGCACGACCATCAGGTCGCGACGATCCGTCGATGAGTTGGCAGCGAGCCTGGTCGCCGGGATCGATCCCGGCGCGGCCAATGCTTTTATGCCGGTGTCGGCGACCGCGACATCAGCCGGCGATTCGGCGGTATCGTTTCGGTTGCCGCCCCAAGTGAGTTGTGCAATTCCCAAACCTGCCGAGAGCACAACGCCCCCCAAAGCCGACATTTTCACATAAAGGCGATTCATGGGTCTGCACTCCACGAGCAGGTCGGGCATCAAAGCGACTAAAACATGTTGTGATGAGCCGAAGAACAGAGGCGACAAGTCCATGGTGTCATAGACCAATGGACGAGAGTTCAGTGGAAGGCTGAAACGCAAGCCGAGCGCACCGTGACGATGCGCGCGATTTCCACCACGAACGTGGCATGCTGATCTTCGCAGTCGCGGTAATTATCAGAATTCGCGGCCCGAGAGAAGGGCAATTGGTGCAACAGTAAACAGGCGTGCCGCAGTCTAGGTGCGTTAATAATGGTGCAATGGAAGTCCGCTGCGAATGACCGACGCAATTTTTTCCGCAAAATGTGCAAAATCACGAATAATGCGCAATAATTCCATTTCGTATGAATCCTTCGGATGTGCTAAACCAAGCGGCTGGCAGGACTTCCGCGATCTCGACCGCCGTCGGATGCCCGAATTATTACGCATAACTGGTCGGTTTTGATGCATTTTTGTGCGCGATGGTTTGTGGGATCCAGGGTGAATGGCAATGCCCCTTGAGTCGGTGGTTCGAAGCTGTCATTTGATCGCAAACCTGATTGGTTAGAGGCGAACGAAAAAAAACTTGCCGATTTTCCGACCCTCACCCCACCCTCTCCCAGGGGAGATGATTTTGGGACGAAGTTATTTTTCGTTCGCCCTTTATTACCCCAACGGGGTTTCATACCATAGCCCAGGGTCGCGAAGCGCACCCTGGGTGGTGGTTCCGATTACTAACGTTACCCCAACGGGGTTAAATCGACAGTGCCTCCATCGCCGTCTGTTAGCTCTAGCGCGTGATGTAACCCCGTTGGGGTAAAAAGGTTGTTTTACGGTTGACCCTGGGTGCGCTCTCGCGACCCAGGGCTATGCGATCTAACCGCTTCGCGGTAATGCAATTTGATGATCTCGTTCAACGCCGATATTCGACAATTGACTTGGGGGTGTGTCCTGGTTCAGCGTGAAACGGAAACTCGATGGGGTTGAGTTGTTGGGTAAAAAGGTTGTGAA
>JAYTAU010000594.1:0-7637 GCA_043737375.1 Planctomycetia bacterium | reverse complement strand
TTATTCGGCACTGGCTGGCTTTCTCGAACCCGGTGAATCGATCGAGAGGAATTCGGCCGAGCCGGCAAAAAGGTGCAAGGGGTCGAAAACGGCGTGATCGCCTCGCTCGACAAACTGATCGAAGAGTTGGAAAAAGAGAAAGCCGGCGGCGGGGGTGGAGCGGGCAGTGGCGGTGGTCAACAGCCCGGCGGCTCAGGTCCGGCACAAGGCATTCAAAGCAACGCCCCGGCGGCCGACAGTACACCGGCCACGGGCAAGGGGCCCGGCAACAACAATAAAAAGAATATCGGTAGCAAGTCCGGCTGGGGAGATCTGCCGGCCAAAGAGCGTGAAGAAGCCCTACAGCAAATCGGCAAAGATTTTCCTTCGCACTACCGCGATATCATCGAATCGTATTTCCGGCGAATTGCGGAATCGGATTGAGTACCACGAACGAACTGTCTAGGCACTGGATTGGCCGCGAATACACGCAAATGGACGCGAATATGTTTTTTTGTATTTGCGTTCATACGCGTTCATTCGCGGCTAGCAAATAAATGGCTTCGAGCAATCGAGCAGCAACAAGTAAGTTCTTTTATCGATATGAAATGCTGATGCGGCTATCCATGATAAAATTAGACAGAGCAAAAAAGATGGCCGTCGCGGCCATGGCTGTTCTAATATTGCAAGTCGCGGTTGCATGCGCAGCCGCGCCCGAGGTCCAAGTCGGCACGCTCGACGGTCGCACCCTGACCGGCTCGGCGGTTTCAATATCGACCGAAGGCGTGGTGCTTCAGACACCCGATGGCGAAGTGACGGTGAGCGGGGCCGAGCTTCACATGCTGACTCCCAAGATCGAGCCGGCAATCAACCCCGCCAAGGCCGATGCCAAACCAATCGCTGCCTGGGTCGATCTTACCGATGGCACGCGCCTGAGTGCCGGCAGCTTCGAAACGAGTAAGGGCAAAGCGCAACTCACCACAATCGACGGTGTAGCGATCGAGATCTCGGCCAAAAGTATTCGCTCGGTTCGATTTAGTAAGCTCGATGATCCGACCGCCGAATTGGGCAAAACCGACGCTGCCGCCGACCTGTTGGGTATTCGCAAGAAAGACAACATCGACTTTCTCGAAGGGGTGATCGGCGATGTCACCAAAGAGGTCGTCAATTTTCAACTCGAAGGCGAGACGGTTCCCGTCAACCGAGCCAAGGTCGATAGTTTGGTTTATTTTCAGCGCGCTGCCGACGACGGCGCGGTCGCCGGTTGTATGATCGAAGACGCGCAGGGCAGCTTGCTCAAAGCAAAAACCGTATCGCTAAAAGACGGTCAACTACAAATCGTCTTAGCCGGCGGATCGACGCTCACTCGACCGTTCGACTCGATCAAAAAAATCGACTTCTCGTCGGGCAAGCTGATCTACCTGAGCGATCTAAAAGCCGAGACGACTGTCTTTACGCCATATTTCGATTTGGGCAAACAATCGCCCGCGCTAGCGCGGTTTTTCGAACCGCGACGCGACCGAGGCCGTGAGGATGAAAAGCTGCGTCTGGCCGGCAAATCGTACAAAAAGGGGCTCTCGCTGACCAGCCGTACCGAGTTGGTTTTCAAGGTTCCCACCAAAGCCAAGCGATTCAAAGCACTGGCCGGCATCGACGACGGCGTGCGACCGCAAGGGAGCGTTCAACTCGACATCACCGCCGACGGCAAAAAGCTGTACTCTGGTAAATTATCGGGTAAAGATTCGCCGGTCGAACTCGATTTGGATCTGACCAATATGCGCCGCCTGACGGTGCTGGTCGACTACGGCGATGACCTCGATTTTGGCGATCACCTGAACCTTTGCGACGCAAGGATCGTGAAATGATGCAAACGCTCCGGGTTTTGTCGAAGTTTCGGCGAATGCTCAGTTCCATTGAGCGATGCTCCGAAAGTTCGGTCGGCAAACGCTCTCGGTTTTGTAAAGCCGCGACCATTGGTCGCGATCGACGTCGTTGCAACCTTCAGGCGCGACCACTGGTCGCGGCTTTACAGCATTATGGGCTCTCGCTAATTGTCGGAATAGCATCCCTCTCCGCCATGCACGCCCAGGCTATCGAAGTTGACGAAGCCGTGCTAAAGAGTGAGGCCGAACGTGTCGCGGCCGCGGCCAAGGCTATTCCCTCGGTTGTGGCCGTGTTTGCCAAGGGAGGGCAGGGGGGTGGATCGGGGGTGTTGATCTCGGCCGATGGCTACGCGCTGACCAACTATCACGTCGTCAAGCCCTGCGGCGATCATATGCAATGCGGCTTGGCCGACGGCCGTTTGTACGACGCGGTGATTGTGGGTATCGACCCGGTAGGCGACGTCGCGTTGATCAAGCTGTTCGGTCGTGACGATTTTCCAGTCGCCGAACTGGCCGACAGCGATCAGGTGCAAGTCGGCGATTGGTGCTTTGCCATGGGAAATCCGTTTCTGCTGGCGACCGACTTTACTCCCACCGTCACCTACGGCGTGGTGTCCGGCGTGCATCGCTACCAGTACCCTGCGGGCACGTTGTTGGAATATGCCGATTGCATTCAGACCGATGCGGCCATCAACCCCGGCAACTCGGGCGGGCCGCTGTTCGATAGTCGCGGACGATTGATCGGCGTCAACGGTCGCGGTTCGTTCGAGAAACGCGGGCGTGTGAACGTCGGTGTCGGCTATGCCATTTCGATCAACCAAATCAAAAATTTTCTGGGCTACTTGAAGAGCGGTCGCATCGTCGATCATGCCACGCTAGGCGCGCAGGTTAGCACGGCCGACGGTGGAAAAGTGGTGGTGACCAACATCCTGGAAGACTCGGACGCATTTCGCCGCGGACTGCGGCCCGATGACGAAATCGTCAGCTTTGCCGGTCGATCGATTCGTTCGGTCAATGGTTTCAAAAACATCCTGGGCACATTTCCGCGCGACTGGCGCGTGCCGATGACATATCGGCGAGAAGGTCAGTTGATTGAGATTTACGTGCGCCTAAAAGGAGTCCATCGCAAGGATGAACTAATTGCCAAAACCGCCGGAGACGACAATCCCAAGCCCGACGGCAAGCGCAAACCCGAAGACGGTAAAAAAGGCCGACCCAAGTCTGGCGAAAAAGGTAAAGACGGAGAGCAGCCGGGCGACGATAAAGACGCAAAAAAGCCGCGGCTGCCGTTTCAGCTTCCAAAATTGCAACTGGGCAAAGGGATGCCCGACATCATCAAAAAACATTTCGAGAAGGGGGATCCGGGCTACGTTAATTATTTTTTCAATCGACAACATCAAGAGCGACTTTGGAAAGGCATGGTCGATCGGGGAGACTTTTCAACGTTGGGCGGCCGCTGGATTTTTGCCGGAACGGTAAACAACGGCGACTTCAAAATGGAGTTATCCGACTCCGACGGAAAAATCGAGCTGCCGACCGGCGATAGCGACTTAAAAGTTGCCGAGGGCCTTGACGCCGCGCTTAATCCGCCGGGCAGCGGCGGCATGTTGTCGGCGATCTGGCTTTGGCGAAAATTTTTGGTCGAAGGCCCCAAGAAATTCGGCAAGCTCGAATACATCGGTACCGCGCCCTTGGTCGGACATGAAGGACTGGTCGACGTATTGCTGGGCACCAGCGAGGGGGTCGATTGCCGATTCATGTTCGACACGACCAACGGCGCGTTGCTGGCGGTCGAGTTCTACCCATCGGATTATGATGCCGATCCTTGCGAACTACACTTTGCCGAGTACCAAGAATTCGAGGGGCGTTGGATTCCGCGACGCATCGATGTGCGTTACGGCGACATGCTGTTCGGCACGTTCAACATCACCAAGCTTGATGCGAAGAAAGCGGGGGATAAATAAACGTGCTATCGTCAACTATAGCAGTAACCGTCGACACGATCGTGCCGAACATACAGTCGAATTCGCCGCACAACACCAGCATGAAGCGCCGGCTAGTGCCTCGAACTTGTCATGAAATCCACTCGCTGGCGCGTCGAGCTGGTATTGGCGGTATCGCCATCGCAGTGGCGGCGGCCCTGTCGCTTTCGATCTTGCCGCAACGGATCGCCGCTTCGCCGCCGCTGGGAAAAATCGTCCAAGACGTTCAACCGAAGATGGTCAAAATCTACGGTGCCGGCGGCTTCAAGGGACTGGAAGCCTATCAGAGCGGGTTCTTGATTTCGGCCGATGGGCATGTGTTGACTGCTTACAGCTATGTGCTCGACGCCGACTATATCACTTGCACGCTCGATGACGGACAAAAATATGAAGCCAAAATGCTGGGGGCCGATCCGCGTTTGGAAGTCGCAGTACTCAAGATCGAAGCCAAGGAACTGCCGCACTTCGATCTGAAGCAAGTGGTCACTGCGGTCGAAGGCACTCGTACGCTGGCATTTAGCAACCTGTATGGTGTCGCGGTCGGCGATGAGCCCACCAGCGTGCTACACGGTAGTATTGCCGCCAGAAGCACGCTGGAAGCACGTCGCGGCGCTTTCGAGACGCTATACACCGGCTCCGTCTACGTGGTCGATGCCATGACCAACAACCCGGGTGCCGCCGGCGGTGCATTGACCAATCTGCGCGGCGAGTTGCTGGGCATGTTGGGCAAGGAACTTCGCAATTCGCGCAACAACACCTGGCTGAATTATGCGATTCCGATTGCGGAATTAAGCGAAGCCATCGACCGGATCAAAGCCGGTAAGGCCCCGCCGGTTACCAATGATCGCCCCGACAAACGGCTGGAAAATCCACTCACGCTGGCCGCAATGGGTTTGGTGTTGGTGCCCAATGTGCTCGAACGCACGCCGCCGTTTATCGATCAAGTTCGCCCGGGCTCGATAGCCGCTTCGGTCAAGCTGAAGCCGGACGATTTGATTTTGTTTGTCGATGAGCAATTGATTCACTCCAGTAATGCGCTGAAAACCGTGCTCCAACGCATTGAAATCGACACACCGATTCGCATCACCGTGATGCGCGGCAACGAGCTGATCGATTTCAACTTGGAAGTGCCTCGGGCAGAACCGAAGTAATTCAGCTCGTTATCGCTACGAATGAATTGAACAGGAGGAAACAGAGAGAACGGAGGCATGATTGGAATTTACTCGCATCTATAATCACAGAAAGTTTCAAGCTCTATTCTGTCGGCTGATAACGTTGTAGAACTCTCCGTTTCCTCTGTTTCCTCCTGTTCGATTTCATGCGTCAATATCTGATTAAACGTGCGGTTGCAACGAAATGGTTGCTGTCGGTCGCAGCAGTTTTTGTTTGTTCGTCCGCGTCTTCATGGGCCGCTGCCGATGATCGTGCGCCGGACGATTTGTCGCAGCGCGAAGAGCGCGCCATGCAGGCCGCGGTCGAGGCGGTCGCGCCGAGCGTCGTGCGAATCGAGACCCTCGGCGGTCTTGAAAATGTCGGCGGCGTGCTGATCGGCACCGGCCCCACCACGGGGCTGATCGTATCTCCGCATGGGCACATCATCTCCAGCGCCTTCAACTTTGTCCAAAAGCCGGCGCAAATACTGGTGTATTTGAACGATGGTACCCGCTTGCCGGCCAAACTGATTTCGACCGATCACAGTCGTAAATTGGTGTTGTTGAAAGTCGAACTATCCACGCCCGGCATTGATTCGCAAAAGAACATTGAGACTCAAAAGAACGCCGTCGAGCCGCCCCGGGATACTTCGGACAGTAAAAAGCCCGAAGACTCCGCAACCAAGAACGATCGGCCCGGTGAAAAACTCGATCTACAGCCCGTAGTAAAAGTCGCAGGCCGCGAGTTGCCTCTGCCGCAAGCGGCTCCCGTCAAGGAAATGGTCGTGGGGCAATGGACCATGGCCGTCGGCCGTACTTTTGGCGACGGCAGCCGCGCCAACATGTCGGTCGGCGTGTTGAGCGCCATGAATCGCATCTGGAGCAAAGCCCTGCAGACCGATGCCAAAGTCTCCCCTAGCAACTATGGCGGCCCGCTAATCGATATTCGCGGCCGCGTGATGGGCGTGTTGGTGCCGCTTTCGCAAGATGGCCCCGGCGGCGGCACGGGCGACATCGCCGGTGTCGAATGGTACGACTCGGGCATCGGCTTTGCCGTACCTTTCGAACAAATTACCGCCAACCTGCCGCGAATGATGAAAGAGAGCGAGCTTCATTCGGGGCTGATGGGTATTAGCTTAAAAGGTGCGGACCTATATACCGGCGATGCGGTGATCGGTGCCGCGCCGGGCGGTTCGCCCGCGAATTTGGCCGGGCTCAAGGCAGGCGATAAAATCGTCGAGATCGACGGCGTTAAAATCACGCGTCAATCGGAGCTTAAGCACGCGCTCGGGCCGCGCTACGCCGGCGAAACGGTCAAAGTCGTCGTCGTCCGCGATAAAGATCGTATCGAACGCGCGATCGAGCTCGTGGCCAAGCTCACTCCGTTCCAACATCCCTTCCTAGGCATCTTACCGCTCCGCGATCTGCCTGCTCAAGCCGATGCCGGCCAGCCCGCTGCAGCTCAGCCGGGGCTTGGGGTGCGGTACGTTTATCCCAACAGCCCCGCCGCGGCAAAAAAAATCCAGCCTGGCGATCGGATTATTTCCGTCGAAGGCAAGCCGGTTCAAAATCGCAATGCGCTGATCGAGCAGTTGGCGAGCGTCGGAATGGCCGACGAGGTCGATCTCGAAGTTCGCCGCGGCCAAGAGACGCTTAAACTAAAGCTGAAACCGACGACGTTGCCCGAAGCCATTCCCACCGAACTTCCGGTCGCCCATGGCGAGCAGGTCGCAGCCGATGGAGATAAACCGACGACTGGCTTGATCAACATCAAAATTCCCGAGGTTCCCAACACCTGCATCGCCTACGTACCGGAAAGTTACCAATCCAACACACCGCACGGCGTTGTGCTATGGCTGCATCCGCCTGGAGGGTACAAAGACGACGAACTCATCGAACAGTGGAAAACACTCTGCGCAAAGCATGATCTGATTCTGCTGGCCCCCAAGAGCAACGACGTTGCCAAGTGGCAGCGCACCGAGCTGGAGTTTGTTCGCAAGACGTTGGACGATCTGATGTCGAAGTATAATATCGACCGAAGACGCGTCGCCGTGGTCGGCCAAGAAGGGGGTGGGGCGATGGCCTATCTGCTGGCCTTTGCCAATCGAGACCAGATTCAGGCGGTCGTGGCGATCGATGCCGCTCTGCCGCGCAGCACGCAAATTCCTTCCAACGATCCGGTCTTTCGTCAGGCGTTCTTCATCACCAATGCCAAACAGGCAGCCGCCGCCAAGGGGATCGAAGCCACAGTCGAACAGCTTCGCACGCAGAAGTTCCCGGTCACCGTCAAAGACCTGGGGGACTCGTCGCGACCGCTCACGGTCGACGAGCTTGCCGAATTGGCTCGCTGGATCGATTCGCTCGATCGAATCTAATAAAACGGAAATCGCTTAGGCACTGATGCACCGTCCGACTGTTGGAATTCTGGCCCTATTGTTGCTGATCATCGGCGCGGTGCTGTACCTTGCTCAGTACGATTCCGGCTTAGGGAGTTCGGATAACTACGAACAACTACAGGCTGCCTGCCTGCGCATCGGGGCCATCTTGGGCGTTATTTGGCTGGCGCATCCCGAACTGAGCCGGCTAAGTCCTTGGATGTTGGGCGCGGTACTGGTCTCATTGTTGGTGGTCATGCGCTGGCC
>JAYTAU010000593.1:0-3104 GCA_043737375.1 Planctomycetia bacterium | reverse complement strand
GCCCGGTCGCAGCGTGATCAGGTTCGGCACCGCGCGAGCGCTCGCCAAATGTTCGACAGGTTGATGGGTGGGGCCGTCTTCGCCCAGGCCGATCGAATCGTGCGTGAACACGACGATGGGGTTGTAGCCGCTGAGCGCCGCCAGCCGCACGCTGGGCCGGCAGTAGTCATAGAAGCAGAAGAACGTCGCTCCATACGGTCGCACGTGCGAGACCGCCATGCCGTTCAGGGCCGCCGCCATGCCATGCTCGCGAATGCCGAAGTGGAAGTTGCGGCCGCCGTAGTTGTCGCTCTCGAAGCTGCCCCCCGCGCCGTCGAACGTCAGCATCGTCATGGTGGAGGGGGCCAAGTCGGCCGATCCGCCGATCAACCACGGCACCCGTTTGGCGATGGCGTTGAGCACCTTTCCGCCTGAGGTGCGACTGGCGACGCCCTTGGCATCGGCGGGGAACACGGGAATTTCGGAATCCCAGCCTGCGGGCAGTTCGCGCCGCTCCATCAATTTCCATTCGGCCGCCAGCTCGGGGTATTTCTTGGCATAGTCAGCGTATTGCTGTTCCCAAGCGGTGCGCAGTTCTTTGCCGCGGGCGATCACCCCTTCGCGAAAATGTTCGCGAACTTCGTCCGGCACATAGAACGACTGATCTTCGGGCCAGCCGTAAAACTTTTTCGTGGCCTTGATTTCGTCCGCCCCCAGCGCCTCGCCGTGGGCCTTGTGCGTACCGGCCTTGTTCGGCGAACCGTAGCCGATGATGCTGTGCAAGATAACCATCGTCGGTCGATCGTTGGTCTCGTGAAAACTGTGGAACGCTTTCGCGATCGACTTAAGATCGTTGGCGTCGTCGACCCGCAGAACATTCCAGCCCAGGCCTTCGAATTTGGTGGCGACTTCCTCGCTGTAGGCGAGATCGGTTTCGCCTTCGATGGTGATATGATTGTTGTCGTAGATCCAACAGAGATTCGCCAAGCCTAGATGCCCGGCGATCGACGCCGCCTCGCACGCCACGCCTTCCATCAAGTCGCCGTCGCTGCACAACACGTAGACGTTGTAATCGAACAGCTCGAAGCCAGGCTTGTTGAAATGCGCTGCCAGCCAGCGCTGCGCGACGGCCATGCCGACCGAGTTTCCGCAACCTTGACCCAACGGGCCGGTTGTGACTTCCACGCCCGTGGTCTCGAAGTACTCCGGATGGCCCGGGCAACGGCTATGGAGCTGGCGGAATTTTTTGATGTGTTCGAGCGGGACCGACGCCTCGCCGGTCGGTTTGCCGTTTTGATCGAGCTGCACCACCTCTGCCAAATGCAACAGCGAGTAGATCAACATCGAAGCGTGACCGCACGACAGCACAAAGCGGTCGCGATTGGCCCAATCGGGCTGCGACGGGTCGTATCGCAGCTCGTTTTGCCAGAGCGAGTAGGCGACCGGGGCCAGGGCCATGGGCGTGCCAGGGTGACCGCTATTGGCGGCTTGCACGCCGTCCATCGACAGGGTGCGAATGGTGTTGATGGCAAGCTGGTCGATGCTGACGGCGGGACTCGACTGAGTGACGGACATGATGAACCTTCGACGACGTTGTATGATGAAACGTAATAATTCAATTCTTAACTGAAGCCATCCTAACCCGAAGCGTCAGCGAGGAAATCCAGCATGTTGTGATCATTGCTCGCAGGCAAGTCGACTTGGGAAACGACTATCGCTTGCCAGCTAGCGGCTTTCCGCTGTAGCGCATAGAACCATGAGTTTACGAACCGAACCGCGGGCCGTCAACGAGTCGACGAACGCGAGAAATAGCCGATTCTGCCGACTCTATTTCGTCAGGTACAGTCCCCAGGCTTCGGCGTCACTGTAGATGCCTCGCGAGAAGCCCGGACAGCGACCTTCGATGTCGACGGCGGGAACGCCGGTCCCATCGTTGTTGGGACTCCGTTTTTGCTCGGCCCATTCGCAACTCATTTCGATCAAACTTGCCGCGCGATTAAACGCATCTTCGATTTGTGCGGACGTTATCGCGGGGTATTCGCGCGTGAGTTGCTCCAAAGAATCCGCCTTGTGGGCTTCAGTCCCCTGCTTGCAGAGATAGTATGCTTGGTCGAGCAGGGTGGTCATTGGATTGCCTGTCGGTTGAACAGCGCCGTATTTCACTTCACCCGCAGATAACCGGCGCTGGATTGAAAATACCGCGTGCGGCGGCGGGTGACGGTCTCGGCGGCTTCAGCTTGTTGCGTTTGCAGATCGGCCAGGTTGGCTTGGCAGTAGCGGCAGCCGACCTGTTCTAAATGGAAATTCAGATAGTCCATCTGCTCGTCGGGCAGAATGCTCAACAGAAAGCTGCCCCACTGTTGCCGCGTGGGGCACGTCAAGCGCTCGCGACGCCAAATCTCGCCGAGCGAATGCACGCCCGCATCGCGACGGGCATTGATTTCGGACAATTGTCGAAGCAATTGCGGCTGCGCGCGCAGGGCCATTTCGATTGAAGTCATCTGCTCGGGGGGCAGGGCTTCGTCGAGATAGGCTTCGAGGTCGGCGGTGGTAAAACTATGCAACATGTGATGCTATAAATCGGGGAACCACAGAGTCACAGAGGACACAGAGTGAGGAATAGAGGAATGAATGAAGGGGAATGTGAAATGCGAAATGAATGTGTCTGCGACGATCGCTGTCGTCGCCTAAATTTAATCCAATTTAATTTGTCAAACTTAATTCTCTTCACTCGGTGTTCTCTGTGACTCGGTGGTGCATCCTATTCGCCTTGCTCGTATAACTCCGGAAACACATCCTCGCTAAGTCCCTGTTTACGCAGCGCCGTGCGCAGCCGAGCCAGCAGATCGAACTTCTGATTGGCCACGGTCTGCTCCGACAGCTCAAGCGCCAAGGCAACCTGTTTGTTCGGCCAGCCGCGCACGATCAATAACTCGGCACATTTGATCTTCTCCCATTCGCCCTTGTCTTGCCAGCGTTCAAGTTGATTTTTTAATGCCAGGGCCAACGCGTCGGCCTCGAGTCTCCGCCGCTCGCCGCTGCGAAAAATCACGCTGGCCGGGCGTTCGCTCGACGGCAAATTCCAATCGCCGTCGCTGGTTCCCCCTTGCGAGAGCGGCAAAGCG
>JAYTAU010000592.1:0-7675 GCA_043737375.1 Planctomycetia bacterium | reverse complement strand
ATCGCCCCGCCCCGGCCTGCATGAAGAACAGCGCTTGCCCCGAGATCTGACTATAGATTTTCGGTAGCCGCGCATCGCGCTGCAAGCCGGGCATACCCAACGGAGTTAGCTCGGCTAGCGGAACATAAAACTGATCATCCAGCAGTCGCTTGCGGGCGGCAGGCAGGCGGCCTTCCTCCATACCGCCGACGGTGAAGTAATCGTCGTGCTCGACCAGTGATTCCATGTAACAGGCCACGGCCTCGACTGCCCAAAAGTTGTGCTTGGCACCGGCATCTTTGGCCGACTGACGCGATTCTTGAAACAGTTGGTGCGTCGCCTCGTGATTGAGCGTCCCCTCGTACTGCTCGTCGCCTGCAAAGAAATACGCCGTGCGATTATTCGCAAAATAAATGCCCAGCGTAATGTCGATTTGCGGTTGCGCGGGCTTGAGTGCCGTATTGTATTCATCGCGATTGCGAAAAAAAACTACGTTGTACTGCCGACGCAACGGCGAAGCAGTTTTGTTATTAACGTCGTTTTTCGGCGTTGCACTACCTTCGTCGCTTGTCGCTTTGCCATCCGGAATTTTTGTAAACCAGCGGGCTATTTCATGCTCGGGCAAGCGGTACGTCACGAACACGTGGGCCCAAACGTCGTACAGTTTTTCGAGCCGCCGCGAGAGCCGTACGCCCTCTTCCAAGCTGTGATTCGTGGTCACGGCAAAGTGTTCGCTATCGACCCGCCAGCCGGTTTTGATCGAGCCATGCTGCCGCTCGTCCTCGTCAGTCGAAAGCCATTGCCCGCGCCAGTGACGCATGCCTCGTTCGTAACGCTTCAGTTGATCGGCCGGCAGCCAGCCGAACTTTTCGCTGAGAATCTGTCCTGCTGCCAGACGCCGCGCCGCCTCGGGAAGCACCCAACGGCCATCATGCCGAACGTAACCGAGAATCGCCCGCGCCGCAGCCAAATCAGGATTCTCGCGGCAGGCTTCTCGAACCAAGTCATATGAGAGCGCATACTCACGCACCGCATGCGCCTGCTGCGCCAGTGCCATGAGTTGCTCGGCCTGGGCAAAGCGCAATTTGATCCACCGGGTCAAGAGAGCCGTGCCTTCCGGAGTTGGCGAAAGTCCGGCCGGTGGGTCAATTCCCTCGGGAAGCTTGAAGATGATCGTCTGGTTCGGGTCGCGATTGGGCAACCAAGTTGACAAGCGCTGCGCGAGTTTGGTTTCGTTGGCATTCGTCGCGTCTTTGGCCAACGTTGCCAACTGACTGGCATACTGTTCGAGCAATTTCTCGCGGGCGGCGACGACTAATGGGCTTCCAGCGACATCAGGGGGGGCAGCATTTGCGCTGTTCCACGCGCAGCAGACCGCGATCACTACGCTTGCGGCAACGGCAGAAGCAGGGCGAAGGAGCATAAACAAAAGCTTGGGATGAAGCACGGCGAGCAGGCATTGTGGTAGCGTGTGCATTGAGCGTCGAGATACTTCTAGTGTAACTCACTCGCCGGCGGCAACAAAAAACGGCCGGGATCAACCCGGCCGTTATGCAAGTCATATTATCGTAGCGGCAGCCCTCACCCGCTCGTTCCTCGCTGCCTCTCCCAAAGGGAGAGGGGTAATAAGTCACCGCGTCAGCACCGAGCTGCTCCTATCTCTGTTCCCTCCTGTTCAACCGGCTTGCCTCACTTCTCGGCAAACGCCGCGTCGAACTGCACGTTGCTCGGTGTGAAGTCCAGGTTCTCGACAAACTCGCGCGCCTCGCGGGCACCATGTTCACGATCCATGCCCACATCTTCCCACTCGACCGACAACGGGCCGTCATAGCCGACTTGATTCAGCGCGCGAATGATCTCTTCGAAGTTGACTTCGCCGCGTCCCGGCGAACGAAAGTCCCAGCCGCGGCGCGGATCGCCAAAGTTCAAATGGCTGGCCAAAATTCCCGTCCGACCGTTGAGATTGACGATCGCATCCTTGATATGACAATGATAAATTCGATCGGGGAAAGCCCGAATGAATTCGACCGGGTCGATCCCTTGCCAGATCAAATGGCTAGGGTCGAAGTTGAAGCCGAATTCTTCGCGATAGTCGAGCGCCTTGAGCGCACGCTCGGCGGTATGAATGTCAAACGCGATCTCGGTGGGATGAACTTCCAATGCGAACTTCACTCCGCACTCGCCGAACACATCGAGAATGGGGTTCCAGCGTTCGGCCAACAGCTCGAAGCCCGCATCGAGCATTTGCGCGGGAACCGGCGGAAATGAATAGAGCAAGTGCCAGATGCTACTGCCGGTAAAACCGTTGACCACGCCCACGCCCAGTTTCTGCGCGGCACGAGCGGTGTTCTTCATTTCCTCGGCAGCCCGATCGTTCACACCCTTCGGTTTGCCGTCGCCCCAAACATGCGGCGGCAAAATCGACTTGTGACGTTCATCGATGATATCGAGAACCGCCTGTCCGGCCAGATGATTGCTGATCGCATGGCATTGCAAATCGTAGCGGTCGAGCAGGTCGCGCTTGGCCGCGCAATAGCCGTCGTCCGCAAGGGCCTTGTCGACTTCGAAGTGATCGCCCCAGCAGGCGAGCTCCAGACCTTGGTATCCAAAATCGTTGGCCTTGCGAGCCATGTCGTCGATCGACAAATCGGCCCATTGGCCGGTAAACAACGTGACGGGTCGTGCCATGCGTAGCTCCGTTTTAGATAGATCAAGAAATAAACTTGGGCAGAGCGAGTGTCGTTGATCAGTGACTGCCCAACCATTGAATCTGATAGCAGCCAATTGTGCCAGATTTTGCGGCGATAGCAACGGTCGTAATCGTCCACTAAATTTGGCAAAAATATGCACAAATTTATTGACGGCATTGATGGCCTTGACTAATCTACAGCCTGAAACCGGGAAAAACGTTGCAAGCGTTTTTACCATCAGCTTTGTCGGTGGCTCTTCTTCTTGATCTTTTCGACGTGTGCTTTTTTAGGATTATTCTATGAAACGAACACTTATTCTGACATTTGCCCTCCTGTTGTCGATCGCGTCGATTGGCCAAGCACAATTCGATGTCGGAGTTGTTATTGGTGACAGCGATGCGGTTAACAACGACGAAATCACTAACGCGCTAACGATCTTTCTGGCCGGCCCCGAGATTGCAAGCGATGCCCCTCAAATCATCGACTACAACTTCGGTGCCTTTCCGGCAGGCACGCCCATTAATGATTTCGTTTTGCGTGCCACCGGCTTCTTGGTAGTGCCTGCGGCTGGAACTTATCGGATTGGAGTTAATAGCGACGATGGATTTCGATTGACGATTGCCGGCGGAACCTGGAGCGGACAAGTTAACGAGAATAACAATGCCACCTTGGGTGCTGCTTTAGAATTCGAGGACCCGCGCGGCCCGGGCGACACCGACGGTGATATTAC
Organism: Planctomycetia bacterium; assembly: GCA_043737375.1. Lineage (GTDB taxonomy): Bacteria > Planctomycetota > Planctomycetia > Pirellulales > JALHPA01 > JAWXCH01. Next base: position 4,276 of record JAYTAU010000592.1, on the reverse strand, counting down.
GTTTGCTGCTCCCGGCAACTACGCTTTAGACTTGTTATTTTATGAACTCGGCGGCGGAGAAGAAGTGAATCTGTACCAACTTGTCTCTGGTGGCAGAGTAAATCTAGGCGACGAAGCGGCAGGAGCTTTGGATGTAGTGCAAACTATTCCCGAACCTTCAACCATCGTGCTGGCCGGTTTTGGCCTGGCGGGGCTTGCCGTTTACGCTCGCCGACGCAAGGTTGCCTAGCTTCAATTGATTGTGTTATTGCTCACTCAAGGCCATCCGCTAATACGGGTGGCCTTTTTCGTTGCCATACGGGCATTGCACAAGATCGAGCCGCCGGGGGATAATCCGCAATATCGAGAGCTGACGACCTTGCCCAGGCTGGTTCACTCGCGTGGGAAGTGAACGAACTTCCGATTGAGATTAGCCCTAGTTATTTTGCCCTATCGTTGATTTGACGGAGCAATTTTGACAACATCCAGCATTCCGGCGACCGCCGCCGACCGCGTAATCCTGTGCATGAAATGGGGCACTAAGTACGGTCCCGAATACGTCAATCGCTTGTACGCGATGGTGCGGCGTCACTTGCGCGGCGACTTTCGGTTTGTCTGCCTAACCGATCGCAACGATGGCATTCGTGCCGAGGTTGAGTGTCTGCCGATCCCCAGCCTAAAGCTGCCCGACGGCCTGCCCGAGCGCGGTTGGAAAAAGCTCACCACGTTCGAGGCCGATCTGCACGGCCTGACCGGTACGGCGTTGTTTCTAGACTTGGACGTGGTGATTACCGACAGCATCGATTGCTTCTTCGAGTACTCCGGCGAGTTCCTAATCATCCACGATTGGAAACGACCCTGGCGCGTGACGGGCAACTCGTCGGTGTATCGCTTCAAGCTGGGGGCACACCCCGATGTGATTACCGAATTTCGCGCGACACAGGCCCAGGTCCGCAAAGACTTTCGCAACGAGCAGGGATACCTGTCCGATTTTTTGAATCGGCAAGGCAAGCTGGCCTATTGGCCGGCCGAATGGTGTTGCAGCTATAAGTACCACTGTATTCCGCGCTGGCCGACCAACTTTTGGCGCGCGCCGATCATACCCGCCGACACACGGATCGTCATTTTTCATGGCGAAGTGAATCCACCCGACGCATTGGTCGGCCGGCGCAACCGTAAGTTTCGCTATGTCCGCCCGGCACTCTGGATTGCCGACCACTGGCGCGAGTAACGCAAATTACGAATTACCAAGGACGAATTACGTAGTAGGAGTACAAAAATCCCTATTTACTTCCCTATTTCCTTTCCAGACGCTCACACGCACCTGACCTACGAAAGTAAAACGGAATTCATTCCGTTTGCATTTGATGGATCGATGCTGCAAGACGGAATGAATTCCGTCCTACCGCAGCATTGAAATCAGGCCGGCAGGCGCGGTAAAATCTATCCTGCATGACTCTATCGTGCATGACTTTATCCTGCATGACTCGGCGTCAACCCATCCCATCGGCGAAACAATTAGACGCAAGTGCGCACTAAAGCATGGCAATATGCGGAATAATTCGCGCGATATTCGATCGCTCAGCGTTACCGAAGTGCAATGCTCCATTGAGTTTACGAAGAAATGTCGCACGTATTTGCTAGGGAATTATTCCGCATTTTCGGGAATTTGTGACATGTCGCGGAATAATGCCAAGCCGGCGGACTGAGGGGCGAATAAAAGCCTCGCGCAGAGGCGCAGAGGAATTCGAAGATAGCCTTATCGCTCTTTCTTGCTTTCGCGATTCGCATAAGCGTTGATTTGCACTTCGAACAGATCACGAAAGAGCGAAATCGCGAAATCGCGAAAGCTGAAGGAATCCGACGAGCAAAGTGCCTCGTGTAAAGGCGTAGAGACGCAGAGGCGCAAAGGAAGGAAGTTGCTTCTCGGCGTGCTAGCAGATTCGAAATCGGGACGTTATTTATCGGTCGCCTCCTAGATAATTCATCCTGTCCCCTTTTCATCGGTTTCGCCTATTTCGTGGAATCATTCTGCCTCGTCCGTGGTCGAATGCAGAATGCCCACGATTGCCGGACGATAATCACGCACGTCCCATTCGTCGGCGCGGGGTAACCGTGCAAAGTCGAATCGCGAGTCGGCCTCGACCACGAACACGCTTCCCGCCGGCGCGCTGCGCATCAACTGCTCGATCAGTAAGAGCAGCTCGTCCAGTTGATCGACATACAACACGTACGGCGGAGAGCAAAATACGACCCAGGGAATATCCGGCAGCGGCGGCAAACGCTTGGCCCACAACAACGTGTTGGCGGGCAACACCTGACAACGGTCGGTCAGTTCCAGCAGCTCGGCATTCTTTTTGATCAGATCGGCCGTGGGAAAATGCCGCTCCACCAACGTCGCCGATCGGGCTCCGCGACTCAGCGCTTCGAAACCCAGCGCGCCGGTGCCCGCGAACAAGTCGATGCAGTGCTTGTCTTGAATGGCGGGTCCGACCAAGTTAAACACCGCCTCGCGAACGCGATCTTTCATCGGCCGCGTGCGAGGGTCGATCGAATAGGTCAGCTTCCGCCCGCGCAGCTTTCCGCCGATGATCCGCGGCGGCGATGCCGGCTCGTTCGACTCTTCCGGCACGGCTATTCTGTCGTCGGCTCCGTCGGTCGGCTGTTGTGCCGGGGGCTTGTTTTTGAACGGGTTGCGATCGGGTCGGCGGGGCACAGGCGATTTCCAGAAGTTTTCAATCCCACCCGTTGCAGCGGTGGGATTCGCGATGCAAATCAATCAGCCGAAGTTCCGCGACACGGTACAGCGTTCTCGAACATCGCAACGATAGTCAGCGTACACGAAGTAGCGGGTAGCTCGCTAGCGGCCCAAAATGCAAGGCTTCGGTCGTTGTTTTCGGGTTGCTTAACATGAAAGCAGGCTACACAATGCACGGATTGCCCGTAAAACAGAATTTATTCCGTTGATTGCTGGGCAGAACGGAATGAATTCCGTTCTACCGTTTGTCGCCAGAAACGGAATAAATTCCAATTTACAAAATGCCTGAACGGTAAGTTCCATTCTACAGACCACCCAGGAATCAACTCATGCTTACACGTCGAATATCGCTGCTTTCGCTGGCCCTGGCCTGCACATTCTCCAGCACCGCCTGGTCTCAAGAAACCAAAGCCGGTGCGAAGGTCGACGCTTCAGCAAAGAGCCCATCGACTGCAACAACTCCTGCGAAGCAAACCCCCGAGTACGCCGAGTTCACCAAAACGTATGGCGAATGGAAGCAATTTCTCGCCGGGTTGGCCGATTTGCAAAACAAATACCAGAAGGCAAGCAAGACCGAGCAGTCGGCGATCGAAGCCGAATACAACAAACAGGCCGCCGCGGGCAGCGAACTGACCAAACGACTGAAGGCCGCGACCGAAGCCGCGTTTGTTGCCGATCCCGCCAACAAAGAAGTCAGCGAACTTGCGAAAGTCATGACCGTCAGCGCGCTAAACGACGACTATCACGAAGAGGCTGACCGGCTGGCTCAACTGATGGTCGATAATAAAGTCGACGTCGACCGCATGACCCGCGTACTAGCAACGACGGCCATGGGACTGAACCGTTTCGATCAAGTCGAGCCGCTGCTCAAGAGCGTCAAAGGAACGTCGGACAAAACCGGCCAGCAACTGGTTGAAGATGCCAAGACGTATCAAGAATACTGGGCCCGCGAAAAGAAACTCCGCGAAGCCGAGACCAAGGCCGACGATCTGCCGCGCGTGAAGTTTGCCACCAGCAAGGGCGACATCGTGATCGAGCTGTTCGAGAACGAGGCCCCCAACACCGTGGCCAACATGATCAGCCTTGTCGAAAAGAAGTTCTATGACGGCACTCCGTTTCATCGTGTGTTGCCGCACTTCATGGCTCAAGGCGGCGACCCCACCGGCACCGGCTCAGGCGGACCAGGCCATCGCATCAAGTGCGAGTGCTTCTCGAAGGATGCCCGGATGCATTACCGCGGCACGTTGAGCATGGCCCATGCGGGTCGAGACACGGGCGGATCGCAATTCTTTTTGACGTTTCAGCCGACGTCGCATTTGAACGGCAAGCACACCGTGTTCGGCCGAATTATCGAAGGTATCGACGTTTTGTCGCGGCTCGAACGCATCGACCCCTCGGCCCCTGCCGGTCAAACGCCCGACAAGATCGTCACCGCCACCGTGATTCGCAAGCGCGATCACGAGTACAAGCCGGAAACTTTGCCCGGCAAGTAAGGCACGATGGTCACAGCGGATGTGTATAGCATTGCGAAGCCCACCC
>JAYTAU010000591.1:0-3110 GCA_043737375.1 Planctomycetia bacterium | reverse complement strand
TCGTCGTGGATGTGGGAGGGAACCGTTACGTTCGCTTTAGGAATGCCACGCAATGGGTGGGTTCAACTCGCCATATTGTCCAACGCATTCAATCAATCGGCGATTATTCAATGTAGCGACGTTTACAATCCTTTTGGGAAACTTGTGAATTGGTTGCGTCAGATAAAGTCCGGTGTCCTTCCTGCAACAGTAGATATCAATGAAGAAGGTTACGTTTGTAGATTGCAAATAGAGACTAGCTCCGTCGACTCCACAAAGCTTGACTTCATTGTCACCGGGTTTACCAACTTTGAGGGATTAAAGTTAGATCGCGAACTTATGCGATGTAGAGTTGATGGGGATGAGTTTCTGTCGCGTTTTGTTACTACGTTCATCCGTTGGTTAAAAAATGATTATGACAAATTCGCATTTGGCATGCGTGGAGACGCCGAAGACGACGAGTGCGGGATTGATCTCGCCGCCTTGCATCTAGCTGATCTGCATTTGCTAGCAAATCAGGAATGAAGTTGTGCTAAGTTGGCCAAATGTTGCACTTACCACGGGTCGAGTTTCCACGCTCGCACGTCGACGGCGTCGCGACTCAGCCGAATGCGGATTGTGCCCGACGGCGCGGTGCATAGCACGCGGTCGCCCATCACCGCGTGATATGGCGCGAACAGATTAGCATCCGTGGTCGCCGCAGCGCTAATGATGACCCACTCGGGCGTCGACCAATTGACCAAACCGGCCGGGTCGCTGCGGGGCGAGCCATGATGCGGAGCCAGCAGCACGTCGCAGTCGGTCGCCGGTTTTCGCAATAACCGCTGTACGCCGGGCGGCTCCAAATCGCCGGTTAGCAATACGCGGCGGCCGTCGAACTCGATCGACAAAACGAGACTGTTAGCGTTATCGCTGCCGGCAACCCCGTCTGCCGGCGGGTGCAAAACTTCAATGCGGCAGCGATTGTCGGCGACGAGTAAATCGCCGGCGTTGAGCGTTTTCAACTCCGCACCGGATCGCTCGATTGATTCGCGAAGAACTTTCAACGGCGGCGTATCGTGCGAAAACATCAGCGGCGAGACGAAGATTTCTCCAACGCCAAACTTGGTCAGCAGCTCCGGCAGTCCGTTGTAATGATCGACATCGGCGTGTGACAGAATGACCGCATCGAACGCTGCGATGCCGCGCGAGCGCAGATAACCTTCGACCGAACGCGCTGCTCCGTCGGGCGAGCCCAATCGGCCGGCGTCGTACAATATTGTTTTGCCACCCGGTAGTTCTAGCACGACCGCCAAGCCATGCCCGACCGATAGAACTGCGACCTGCAACCGATCGTGCGATGGATGGCCGGCAATCGAATCATACATCCGACCTGCCTGTGAAACCGCAAAACCGATCGACACCCAGATGCCAATTAACAACAAGCCGCCTCGTTTGAAGCTGAGTTGCCGGGGAAACACCGCGACCAAAGCCAATAAGATGTAGAACCCCACCACCCACCAGGTGCTCGGTCCGCCGATCCAGATGTAACTGCCCGGCCAGCGTGCGGCCGAATCGACCAACCATTCGATCGACCATAAGTTCCAGTCGCAAACCGCGGCAAATACGGCACCCAGCGGCGGCACCAGCCAGCCGATCGTCAACACCGCGAAGCCGCTGATCATGGCCAAGAACACGGGCACCGCCAGTACCACGTTCAGAAACAACGCCGAGAACGAAACGAGTCCGAATCGATGCAATCCCAACGGCAGCGTAATCGCCCAAATCAGAAAACCGGCGACCGTCAACGCGACGACTCTCAACCCGACCGAACGGAGCATCTGCACATGCCAAGGCCGCGTACGGCGAACCAGTTGCGTCAGCGCGTCGGTACGTTGGCGCGCAGCCCAACGCGGGGCGAGCCACGTCAGCACGGCCATCGACACAAACGAGAGTTGCGTGCCTGTGCGAAACAGATCGCTCGGGTTGATTAGCAGCACCATTAGCGCGGCGAACGCCAGCGAATTGAAACTGAGCGCTCGGCGGCCCAATAATATTGACCCGCACACGATCCAGACCAACAGCATGGCCCGCACGGCCGGCGGCTCACTGTCGGTTAGCAGTGTGTACATGCCGGTGACGATTGCGACGGCCAACAGCGCGCGGGTTCGCCGCACCCAGCCGCTTTGCAACGCTTTGAACAAGACATACGCCAGAATGCCGACATGCAGACCCGAGATCGAAAGCATGTGAATCGTGCCGGTCACCAGAAAGTTATCGTTCTGCTCTTCGCTGAGGTGTTCGCGCGCGCCGAGCAGTACGGCCGATGCCAGCCCCGCTTGCTCATGCGACAACTGGCTCCAAAGCTGTTGATTGCCGGTGCGACGTAGATCATTCAGCCAGCGTCGAGGTGACCAACGGCTGCCCGATTCGAGAACCGTCACCGCTCCGGGCAGGTCGGTCTTGATGAGGCATAGTTCGCGATCGGCCCGTTTGTAAGCGGCAAAATCAAACTCGCCGGGATTCGCCGGTCGGGGCACTCGCAGCATCTGTCCGTAAACTCGTAAGCGATCGCCCGCGTGAACATCGAGCAGATGGCCGTCGACCAATAGCGTGGCGCGGCCGCCGGCGTCGATCCAATTCTCGCCGTCGCGCAAGGCCGTCACTCGTACGCGCAACGACGTGCGACCCCCCTGCGACATGCTTTGCAAAGGGTCGGGCAGTGGCGGCGGGCGGTAACGCGGGCCGTTGATCGCGAGTACCTCGACACAAACGGGCGCGGGCACCTCTCCGGCGAAACGACCCACGTCATTCGCATCGAATAAATTCCAATGCAGGTGATGCCGCGCGCCACCGAAACAGGCAATCGCTAGCAACACGAATAGCCATGCGACGTGATGCCGCTCGGTGCGAAGCCAACGTAGAACGGAATTCATTCCGTTCGGTAGCATCGTTCGCCCGATCAAACGGAATGAATTTCGTTTTACGGTGATGTGCCATAACGCCGGAAACACCAGCCAAGTCAACGTCAGGGCCAACCAAGCAGCGACGCTTAGCGGCCAGTAGCGATCGATCGCGATGCCCGAACCGAACGCCAGGGTCGCGGCAATCAGCGGCTGACCAACGCGTTGCTTGAGAACATTGGAACGCGG
>JAYTAU010000590.1:0-3114 GCA_043737375.1 Planctomycetia bacterium | reverse complement strand
GAACCGATGATCCTCGATGCCGGACATTCGATTCGCATTCGATCCCAATGGTGCCGGCTTTCGACAGCGGCAGGGATTGCCATGCTGGTCATTATCAGCGACTTGCACTTAACCGACGGATCGACCGGCGCTTCGCTGACAGCCGAGGCGTTCGAGCTGTTCGCCGAACGCCTACAAGATCTGGCCGTCGCCGCATCGCACCGCAGCGACGGCCGCTACCGACCGCTCGAACGTGTCGATGTGATTCTGCTGGGCGATGTATTCGATTGCATTCGCTCGGCCCGTTGGCCTGCGGGAGAAGTCCGACCTTGGCACGATCCGCACACCGCGCCGTTTTTCAACACCGTGGCGCAGATCACCGGCGACATCCTGCGACAGAACGAAGCCGCGTGTACGGTCCTGCGTACGCTGGCCGGACCCGGTGGCTTACTCGTCCCGCCGGCGACTGCCGATGGGCAAATGGCGAATGACGCTGTCGGTCGGCCGGTCGCCGTCCATCTGCATTACATGGTTGGAAATCACGATTGGTTTTATCATCTGCCTGGGCCGCATTACGACCGGCTGCGACAAGGACTGATCGCGCACTTGGGCTTGGCCAATCGTCACGATCTAGCATTCCCGCACGACCCGGCCGAGAGCGATGCCATTCACGAAACCATGCGGCGACACAAGGTGTTGGCGCGACACGGCGATATTTATGATCCGTTCAACTTCGAGGAAGATCGCAATAGCAGCAGCCTGGGCGATGCGATCGTCATCGAGTTGATCAGCCGCTTCGCCTACGAAGTCGATCGCGACTTGGGCGAAGTACTTCCGCCCGCGACGTTGGCCGGCTTACGCGAGATCGACAATATCCGCCCGTCGCTGCTGGTGCCGGTTTGGATCGACGGACTGCTGGAACGGACCTGCTCCAATCCCGCACTGCGAAAAAAAGTGAAGCAGATTTGGGATCGGCTGGTCGATCGGTTCTTGCAGCTCGATTTTGTCCGCTCGCGCGATACATGGAGCCCGGTCGACCTGATCGACGGTTTGGAACGCGTGCTGAAATTCAGCAAGCGGCTGCTTCAGAGCCCTGGCGTCGTCGCCGGGGGTCCAAGCCCCGGCTCGATTGTCAACTGGTTGCATAGCGTGCGCGGCCCAGGCGAAGCGTCGTACGCGCGACACGCGCTGGCCGAGCAAGATTTTCGCAACCGACGCGCCAAGCACATCGTCTATGGTCACACGCACTTTGCCGAGACTGTGCCACTCGACGCCAGCCATATCGAGGGGAACGTGTTGAACCAGGTGTATTTCAACAGTGGAACTTGGCGGCGCGTTTATCGCCCGACGGAGCTCGCTCCGTCGGAACACGAGTTTATCGCCGCCGACACGATGAGTTATCTGGCGTTTTATCAAGCCGATGAACGTCGCGGCCGGCCCTATGAAACCTGGTCGGGCACGCTGGGCTTGTCGCAGCCGTCGAACATCGTGCGGCGCTTTGATGCCGGCCATGGGGTTGTGATAAATGGTCCGCATGTGGGGCGCGGGGTCAAGGGACAGAGATCAGGGGTCGGGGGTCAGGGCGGCGCGGTTCGAGGTTAGCGGCAGTGGTGTGAAGCTGTCATCCAATCACGACCCTGCTTTGCTACCGATTGCCCCGGAGCGGCAGGCGAGAGCGTTCCGTGAAGCTGTCATCCAATTACCACCCTGCTTTGCTCCCCCAACGGGGTTTCATCTCGTAGCCCAGGGTTGCGAGAGCGCACCCTGGGTGACGACTGGGGATCTGGCCGTGGTTAATCGATTTGCTAAGCTAAGCAATCGTCCGCCTCTTGCTACGCACACCCAAGCCCCCAGCCTCACACCTCACTCCCCTCATCTCTGCCCACAGCCTGCCGTGTCCGACTTCATTCAAGTGCTGACCACGTGTGCCAGTCAAGACGAAGCGCGGCAGATCGCGCGCGTGTTGGTCGAGCAGCGACTGGCCGCCTGTGTGCAGATTGTGGGCCCGATCGAGAGTGTTTATCGCTGGCAAGGCGAAATCGAGACGGCCGTCGAATGGCAATGCTGGGCCAAGACCGTGGCACAACTCTATGCACAGGTCGAGCAGGCGATCTTCGAGAATCACAGCTATAAACTGCCCGAGGTCGTCGTCGTGCCGATTCCGAACGGCAGCAAAGATTATTTGGAATGGCTGCGCTGGGAAGTGCATTCGAGATGAATTCCATGCTCGCTTTCCACATCACAATCCATGCTCGGTCGGCTGCAATTCTGCCGGGGCCGCTCGTTAATTTGCGAGGCCGTGCGACGCTCACATGGCAGGTGACCGGCGAGGCATTGTCGCAGCCGTTCGATGTGACGTTCGAACAGGCCGCCGCGGCACTTGAGTCCCTTGAACGAATGTTCGTCGAGCCCGACGGATCGTTTGTTTGGGTGTGTGCCAAGGAGCCTCGCGTAGCGTCGGCTGAAATTATGGACCGCAATACCCTCAAGCAAAGTCCGGGGCTGAACGTCCCCTTAGCCTCCGGCTTCGCCGGGGGTCCGACATTGGATCCAATGTCGGATACTGCCGGCTCTGCCCGTGTCGAAGCCCGATTTATCGCCGACAGCGTCGACTCCTACAGTTCAGAAGCCAAAAAAGATCAGCCCGCTTGGCAGTTGGATGGCAACTTGTACGACCGCGACGACCGGCTGCTACTGGTCGATTTGAAAGGGAGTTGCCCGCTTGCGGCGCTCGACCAACTACTGGCGTGTTTCGGCTGGCCGGCAACGGCGGTTGTGTTTCAGATCACGCAAGCCGCGGTGTTTGTCGACGAACCAACGTTTCGTGCCTGGGCTGAAACAAATGACGAATCATGAATTCCGAATGACGATCGTAAGACGGAATTCATTCTGCCTTCATAACTTGAAGCGTCGGCGAGTCCGCACCACGATCATGGCGTCTTGGTTCTGATTCTTCCCAGCTTCCATTCCGTATTGTTCAGTATAACGCGCATACCGGTAGGCACATCTGTAATAGCAGTCATCGGTACAATTACATTGTCCACCAGTGTATGGTTTCCAATTGTGGTATAACCTGTATATATGCGTTCATCAGGAATTTCATAGGCATGGTTGTTATTAAAGTCCATAAATATG
>JAYTAU010000589.1:0-3116 GCA_043737375.1 Planctomycetia bacterium | reverse complement strand
CGAGAGTCCTTTCAAATTCTCTTCCCCGGCACGTATTGCTGCCGGATCGCGATCCAACGACAACACAAATCCATCGGGAGCGACTCGACCGGCAATCGCTCGCGTGTGACCGCCGCCGCCTAATGTTCCGTCGACAATGATCTGGCCCGGCTGGGGGTCAAGTGCTTCGAGGACTTCGGCCAATAAGACCGGAATATGTATGACGTCGGCCATGCCAAAGCTGCCACGGAGGAAGTTTCACCACGGAGGCGCCGAGGCACGGAGCGGGCAATTTGTGAATCACGAACACGACAAATATTTAGCCGCAAATGGATACGAATGAACGCGAATAATTTCGAACGGAAGTACCACGAAGTGGGATGCTAAGTCCAATGAGCAAATGTGTACCGCTTTGAGCCGATTCGAGCAAGATCAGCCGCGCGGGCGGTAACGCTAGCATGCGCTATTGCTGCACGAATCGTTGATATAGTTTGGCATATTCTCCATCCTGATCCAACAGCTCGTCATGCGTGCCATGCTCGATCAGTTGCCCATGATCGAGCATGAGCACCTGGTCGGCGTGCCGAATCGTGCTCAACCGATGTGCGATCACAAAACTGGTCCGACCGGCCATCAGTCGTTCGAGTGCCCGCTGCACGCGCGTTTCAGTGACGGTATCAACACTGCTGGTAGCTTCGTCCAAAATCAAAATGCGTGGATCGGCGAGCATCGCCCGGGCAAAGCAAACCAATTGCCGCTGTCCGAGCGACAGATTGCCGCCACGTTCGCCGACTTGCGTATTCAATCCAGCGGACAACGATTCGAACATTTCGAGACAGCCCAAACGGTGGACGGCTTCGATGGCATCTTCATCGGTAGAGCCGGGTTTGCCGACACGAACATTAGCCAGCACGGTGCCGCTGAATAAGAAGTTTTGCTGTAGCACGATACCGATTTGACGCCGTAGCGAGGCGCTGCTGATCTGTCGGATGTCTTGCCCATCGATCAGCAGTTGCCCGGTCGTGGGCAGATAAAACTTGGCGATCAGGTTGATAATCGAGGTTTTGCCGCTGCCGGTATGTCCGACCAAGGCAATCGACTGACCGGGGTGCGCGATTAAGTTAATATCGCGTAGCACCAACCGCCCAGGATCATAACCGAACGAAAGATTGCGTAGTTCGACGCGCCCTGTAATGCGCGGCATGGCCACGCATGTATCGCTATCGACCCATTCGGGATGACTGTCGAGCAGCTTGAACAGGCGTTCGCCGGCCGCCATGCTCGCGAGCGCTTGGTTGTATTGGTTGCCCAGGGTGGTAATCGGGGCGAAGAACATTTGCGCCATGAAAAAGAACCCGACTAAATCGCCGACTTCCGTAGTGGCATCGGGGCTTAGCACATGATATCCGCCGACCAGCAGCAACACTGCGACAAAAAACTGATTGTTCAGGTCCAACAGCGGCAAGAACAAGCCTTGCGTGCGACTGTAGTTGTAGTTGAACTGCGCATGGTCTTCGAGCAGCTCGCCGAACATTCGCGCGTTGGTATCTTGTCGCACAAAACTCTGGGTCACGCGAATGCCGTTGACGCTCTCGGCCAGTGTCGCGGTGACACGACTGAACGACTCGCGCATCTGCCGCAGCGCGATGCTTAGCTTACGGTGAAAATGATGATTGATGGCCCACAGCACCGGCGCCAATAGCAGCACCATGAGAAACAAAGTTCGGTCATACCATAGCATGAACGCCGCCGCGACACTCATTTGTCCGACTTGCACCATGCAAATGAACAGCACCTCTTGCACACCCATCCGCACATCTTCGACGTCGGATGTCATCCGGCTGATGATCCGGCCGAGCTTCATGCGGTTGAAGAAACTCATCGGCATACGTTGCAGATGCGCGAAAATATCGTTTCGCAGATCGAACACGATCGACTCGCCTAACTCCAGCGCAAGACGCTGGCGAAAGTGCATAATCAATTGCGTTGAAATTGCCAACACCAGAAATCCAATCACACCGTACGTTACTCCTGAAACGTCTCCGGTCGCGATCGGCCCTTTGATGATCGCCGCAATCATCCAGGTCAGCGCGGGCAATTGCAGTGAACGAATTGCCACCAGCGCGAACAGCCAATTGCGCCGGCGCGCATGCGGCTGGGTGTAGCGCAACAAACGCACGATCAACCCCAGATCGAGCGGGCGTTTGTCGATCTCAGGCTCGTCGTGACGTTCGAGCCGAGTCAGTGTTCGCGGAGCTGAAAGTGTGGCAGTGGACATAGTATTGAATCAAATGGATTTTTGTAGGAGCGGCTTCCTAGCCGCGACCTGTTCTGACCATCGTTATCCATGCCACCGATATGAATCGGCTCCTACGGCTAAGCCGCAGGTCGCCGATGGGAATCGGCTCCTACAACATGTAGGAGCGGCTTCCTAGCCGCGACCTGTATTGTCTCGGCTTTAGGCTCCAAACCTTGCAACAACGCCGTACGCTGGTAATGACCGGCGCTTCGTATCAGTTGTTCATGGGTGCCGCGTTGCACGATCCGCCCTCGATCGAGCACCAAAATCATGTCAGCCCGCCGTAACGTACTTAGCCGGTGCGCAACGACGAACGTCGTTCGCCCGCGCATCGCGCTTTCCATCGCCTGCAAAATTTCATGCTCCGTCTCGGGGTCGACCGCGGCCAGCGCGTCGTCGAGAATCAAGATCGGCGGTTCCAACAACACTGCCCGTGCGATGGCGAGTCGCTGGCGTTGCCCGCCCGACAAACCCGAACCATACTCACCGATCACCGTGTCGTAGCCGTTAGGTAACTCGGAGATAAAATCGTGAGCCGCGGCAATCTTCGCCGCGCGTTCGATCTGTTCGCGCGTGGCCGACGGGTGGCCGAATGCGATATTCGCGGCCACGGTGTTACTGAATAAAAAGCTCTCTTGAAACACCAAGCCCACGCTGCGGCGAAGTTGATCGAGGTCGAGATCGCGAACGTCGTGACCATCGACCAACACCCGTCCGCGCGTCGCGTCGTAGAACCGGGGCAGCAAATTCAATAGCGAGCTTTTGCCGACTCCCGTCTCGCCGACTATCGCCACGCACTGCCCGGGAAGTACCGAAAAATCGAGTTCCTCCAGTACGG
>JAYTAU010000588.1:0-7705 GCA_043737375.1 Planctomycetia bacterium | reverse complement strand
ACGCGAATTTTGAATGGCGACGCAGGCCGTCGATGTGCTGCGAACTATCGTCCGAATTTCAGATCAATCCATCAACGACATTTGTCATTCGCGTTCATTCGTATCCATTCGCGGCTAATTCTGCCTTCCGTTTTTCGTGTCTTCCGCGTGTTTCGTGGTCAATGTCTCCTAGCGTTTCTGCAGTAAGAATGCCAGCAGATCGCGCAATTCGCCCGCAGTGAGTTGATCGACCGCGCCCTCGGGCATGATCGACGCAGACAGTTCGTGCCGGGCTTCGATGTCGCCCAATCGCACACTGAACGGCTTGCCGTCGGCGGCCAAGTAATCTTCGGTTCCGCTCCCTTTGCGGAGCGACACGCCGGTATGCACCTTGCCGCTCTTGGTTTCGATTTGCCATTGTCGAAACGCCGGCGCGACATCGCGCGAGGGTTGCAAGATGGCCGTCAGCAGCCACTCGCGCGTAGCGCGCTCGTGAATGCGTGTGAGATCCGGCCCGACCAAGCCTCCGCGACCCTCATACGTATGACACCGCGCGCAATAACCGACTTTGGCATGAAAGAAAATCCGTCGTCCCGCTTCAGCATCGCCTTCGCCCGCGGTTCGCTCCATCCAGGCAGCCACATTGTCGCGCGGCGGCAGGCCACTGGACTTAACGCCAAGTAGTCGCGCCGCTTCGGGCAGGTCAGTGAGTTTGGACAAGCTCTGCTTTTGTTGTTCATTCAACGATAAATCGACCAGCGAGCGCAGCGCATCATCGCGTAGGGCCTTGTCATCGCCGGTCGCCATCGCCAGCAGAATGCTCATATGATCGCTTGCGCCGGCCAAACCGACGGCGGCTTCTGCCCGCAGTTTCGGCGGCTGGGCAGCATCTTTGGCGACCGAAGCCAGCATCTTAAAGCGTTCGTTGTTCGGCACGAGAGCCATCGTGCGAACCGCTTCCAGACGCAACTCCTCGTCTGGCTGTGCGATCAACTTGCCCAGCAATTCCGGGTTCAGTTCCTTCGTATCCGCCGGCAACAGCCGCAATGCCAGCGCACGAACGCGGGCAGGCATACTATCGTTGGTGAGCGTCTTGAGCAACGCTTTGGGGTCGGGCCGGCCATGCACGATGCGGCCGATGTCGATCATTTCGAGCGCCGTGATATGCGCGGCGAGCAATTCTCGCGTCAGGTCTTTGCTTTCGAGGCCCGCTTCAATCAACGGTCGAAATTCTTTGAGCCGCTGATCGGCAATTAGTTTGAGCGTGAGAAAGCGAATCGTGGGGTCATCGTGCTTCAGCAAGTCGGGCACGCGACTCTGTAAATCGTTGGGATAATTTGAGCGCCGCAAGGCGAGAAAAGCATTTTCCCGATTTATTGAACTGAGCTTCTTGTCGAAGATTGTCTCGGCCTTGAGGTCCTTGTTCTTGGAAAGTTTCGTAATGGCTTTGCTGCGCACAAAAGGATTGGATTCATCGGGCCCTAGGGGATCCAACCCGATCACGGTCGTCACTAAACCTGTATGCAATTGACCTTCCTTACGCGGCTTTAACTTCCAAATTCTTCCCTTGCCGTTGAGCGCATAACTCGCGCTGGCCCAATCGGTAACGTACAACGTGCCGTCGCTGGTCGCAGCAATCCCTACCGGACGAAATGTCAAATCGCCACTGACCATCGTCGTCTGCTGCGCGCGATAAGAATAAGAATCGTGATTGACCGATTGAAGCTGATAATGTTCGAGCCGGTTATCCCCCCACGATGCGACCAGCAAACCGCCGTCGTACGAAATGATTTCGCACGGCGCTTCCCCCGTGCCGCTGACCATTGGCAACGTGCCGGGCAGTTCACCATCCCAGCTTTGAAACGGGTGCAACGTGCCGCGGCCATAGCGATACTCGTAACCGTAGTCACCGCCGTCGATGACATGCAGCAAGCGGCAAGGAGGACAGCCATCAGGGTCGTTATCGGTGGCGAACAGTTCGCCGCCGTTGAAGCACATCCCAAATGGATTCCAAAATCCGGTGGCGAAGCGATGCAGTTTCGAACCATCAACACCGCAACGGTAAACGCTGCCCCCTTCGGCCTCACCGGCGAGTGTGCTGTCGTCGCTACCGATTAGCTTGTACGCCGCCCCCAGGTTCTCGCCCAAGCCAAAGTACAACTTTCCATTGCCGTCGAACGCCAAGCCCGACAGTCCATTGTGAGGATAGTCTCCCTTAGTGTCGAGTCGCACGATGGTCACGTTCTCGTCGGCCTGGCCGTCATCGTTCTTATCGCGCAGCCGATGAATGGCCGAGCGCGTGGCGACGTACAGATCACCGTCGGGCGAGAGGGCGATGTCCATCGCATGGGTAAAGCCCTCGGCAAAGATCACGGTTTTATCGGCGCGGCCGTCGTGGTCGGTGTCTTGCAAACGCAGAATGCGATCGGTCTTCGGCCCTACATAATCTTTGGGGCGAAAATGGGTGTGGCTTTCGATCGCATATACGCGGTGCTGCTTGTCCACCGCGGCGCCGATCGGGGTGACGATTTGCGGCGCTTCGGCAAACAGCGTGATCTCGAAACGGTTCTGCGGATCGTTGAGTTTGGTCTCGGCGGCACACGCTGCGAACACCAAAAGCAAATTCGCGATCATCGCAAGGCCAAAAAAGAACCGACGATCCATGATAGCTTCCCCGCGAAAAATTTTTGCTCATTGACAAGATGCAGACCGTCCAGATTAGCCGCCGCAGCGCGCAACCGCAAATAATCGTTTAAGATGGACCACGGAGACGCAGAGACACGGAGGAAAGTAATTGAGCATCGAATGCGAAATTCGAATGACGAAGCCCAAATGCCAATTGCCGCGGAATGGCACATCCTGCTCCCCACATCCCACATCCCACATCCTTTCCGACCCCCCTCTACTTTTCTCCGTGCCTCCGTGCTTTCACGGTAAATTTCGTCCTTCGCAACGGACGCTGTGACGCGAGTATATTTCTCAAAAATCCTTCCGTTGTGTATAGATGCAACCCATGGTCAACATCACGCCGATGAACGCTAGACTGCTCCAAAACGGTCCCCATAGATCGAGCGCCACTTGCCGCGTGCGAAGATCGCCGTCGCGCGGGCCGGCGATCCGGGTGCGTTGATCCATCAGCAAGAACTGCACAACACTATCCACCTCGGTCGGTTTGGGAAATGCCGTATGCAGCGGTCGCACCAGGTAGCGATACGTCGTTTCAAGCCAGTCGGGCGACTGTTCGACTCGCCAATCGACGGTCATCTGCGGAAAAGCATAACACGTCACGCGGCTGGTACGATCGGCGACGAGTAAATGCTCGGGCCCGTCGAACACGGCCGTTGAAATTTCGCCTTGCCCGTCGACCTTGGCCGCGGACAATGAATCCGACGTGGCATCGTATAGCCACAAACTGCGATCGTGCAGCAACACCGCAAAATGTCGCGCATCGGGTGAGGCTTCGATGAATCGGGCACTCACCCCGGGCGCCGGTTCGAAGCGACTCAGTAGTCGCAAATCGCTGCTGTTGTAAATCTGAATCGCGGCCTTGTCATTGCCCAACACGATTCGATCGCCTGCGACGGCCATCACGCCGATGCCGTTGTCGGGCACTTCCTTACGCAGTCGCTCGATATACCGGCCGGTTGCAGGCAGCTCACCCGCCGCTGTATCCGGTGCCAACACACTTAGCACTTCACGATTGTAAATTGCAATTTCGTCGTTCTTGGAATTCACCGCAGCCGCGAACGGATGCGAGAGTCGCATGGCCGGGCCAACCTCGGTAAACGCGTTTTCGGCCTTGGCACCAAACGGTAGCTGCACGTTGAGACCAAGTATCTGAATGGAGCCGGGCGTGCTGCCCGCGGTTTTGTTGATCAACTCGCCCGTTTGGCGAAAGATGCCCGACTGGGCGACGGCCAGCAGCTTATCGTTCGAATCGAATTCCAACAACGTTGTCCCTTGCGGCACGCCGATTCCCTCGCGCCGACGCCAATGTTCGGCCGCGCTGCCCATGGCCAGCGGCACGGTCGACGACATCAATGAGAAACGACGCGTCGGTTTTTGCACAACAACGATCCGATCGCCGGCTTCGTCATAAACGGGGCCGGCCAGCGGCAGCCCGCCGGAAAAGGGCCGCCAGCGGCGTGCCTCATCCGGCACAAGGATCTCCGTCCAGTGTTCGGTCGCGCCGTCCCAACGCACGATCAGCCCTTGCTCGTTGGCGGCGATCAAATCGTTGCCGGCGGTCAGCAAACGAATCGGTCGCACCGGATCAATGAAAAACGTTTCGATCACCAACCCTTTGACCGCACCCAGTCCCCAGCAGACGGCCCAAAAGACAATAGTCGCCACGACCGAGACGATGGTATTGCGCCACACGACGCCGACGAACGCCGAGACGGAATAATAAATCGCAAACACAAACACAAAGATCGGAATGCACCACAACAGCCCGGCAGTCCAGATTCCATGTCGCCAGCCGACGATCAGCCACAGTCCGCCGAGAATGAAAGCGGCGTTGATCAAGGTGAACGTCAGGCCGCCGACGAACTTGGTGAGATACAACAGCGGTCGCGAGATCGGTTTACTCAGTAACAGATCGACGGCCCCGGCCTCGAACGTTTGCGGTATGATCGACGCGGTGACAATGATCGCGCAGAACACTCCCAACATGCCGACCATGATTCGGGCAAACAGATAGACCGAAGTCTTGATCACCAAGTCGCGACGCACCGGCACCGGCGTCCCCAGCGGAGACCCCCAGTAGGACACGTACAACTCTTCGTTGCGACTCGGGGCAATCTCTAACGGAAACGCCTGTTCGATCAACAGCCGATTCAGTCGGGCCAAATCTTCGCTCGACAAATTGGCCCCGCCGCGATTGATTAACTCGCGGGCTTCGGCGTCGAGCCGCACATCGCGCCAGGCCGAACTGTCGTACAGATCGACGCGCGACACAATCCGATTGAGCAGCCCGGCGAGCAATGTGGCCATCGGATTGCCGAATGCCATCGACTCGGACGAGGCGGCGACTTCGGCCAGATCGGCCTTGGTTTCTTCGTCGGCAATACTCCAGATACGCTTGCCCGGGCCGGCGCGGAGCGCGGCGGTGTTCGACATCAGTTGGCTATACAACCGCGGCGCATCGAGAATATCGTCGGCTGTGAAGCTTGCGCCGGCGCGCTCTTCGGTGCCGAATCCGGCTATGATCGCCAACACCACGCTCGACGTCAGCAATAGCACCCACAGCACGCGCGAAGCGAGTGCCTCGCGAAACGAATCTTTCAAGATGGCCCAGTATGCGATCACGTGCTTTGGCAAACTCCGTAGGGAACGCTCTGTGTGGCTTTCCGGAACTTGAATGTGAATTATGAACTTCCAAGACCCCGGCCGGCGACCGAGTTTATTCCACCCGAGACCTGTGATGGGGCTTGGGACAAAGTGGACAAAAATGCTTCTTCCAAAGTCTGACGATGTCGGGTCAGCGCTTCGATGTCGATGCCGCGCTGCCGCAAGCTATCGACCAGTCGATTGATGTCGGCCTGGTCGTCGACCTGCACGGTGACTTGAACGCTCGTCGAGCCTGAAACGGTGCCCAGAAATTGCCCCCCGGCAAAGCCGGGGGCTGACGGTGCGACTTGTTGCGCGGTAAAGCCGTGGGCAATCGGTATTGCCGGAATGCCACGGGGGGCATTCCCTACGGAAACCTCGCTATTCGGCCGCAGTACCCAACCCATGATTTCTCGCGGGGCGATTGCCTCGCGGATTTGTGCTTCATCGCCGTTGAGGGTCAGAAACACATCGGTCTCGGGGCTGGCGGTAATCTCGTCGATGCGCCCCTGAAGACGAACTTGACCATGATCGACAATCACCACGCGATCGCAGACCAATTCGATCTCTTGCAAATGATGGCTATTGAGAAAGATGGTCTTCCCTTCGGCGCGCAATCGCAACAACAACGATCGCATCTCACTCCGCCCGACCGGGTCGACGCCGTCGGTTGGTTCGTCCAGAATCAGCAGCTCCGGCTCATGCAGCAGCGCCTGCGCGATGCCAAGCCGCTGTTGCATACCTTTCGAGTAACTGCGCACGTTGGTGTCGCCCCAGCGCGACAACCCGACCATATCCAGAATGCCCGCGCGACGACGGCGAACTTCCAGCGCCGAAAGACCGCTGAGTCCGCCGTAATACTCAAGTGCCGTGTTGCCGGTATGATGCCTCGGCACGCGATTGTTTTCGGGCAAGTAGCCCACGCGGCGGCGTCCGGCGCGGTTGCCGGGCGCATGGCCCAACAGACTGGCGGTGCCGGCAGTCCGTCGCACGATGCCCAGCAACACTTTGATGAGCGTGGTCTTGCCGGCTCCGTTGGGTCCGAGCAAACCGAAGATTTCGCCGCGCTCGACGGTGAACGATACTCCGCGCAGCGCTTCGACCCTGCGACGACGGACCAGCCCTTCACGATACGTTTTGTGCAGGTCGCTCACGACAATTGCCGGGCCGAGGTCGTTGCCGCCGACCCGCGACGCGGCGGCTGTATTCGACGGATTGCCGGCTGATTCGTCCGATGTCGGGCTGCTCACGATGCCTCCGTATGTCGGCGCAATTCTTGGCGAATCTCTTCGCGACGGGCATGAATTTCGTCCAGACGGGCACGGAGTCGCAACGCTTTGCGAAAGCCGATGAAAAAGCCCGCGACCGCAAACAACAAGGCTCCGAACAGCGCCCCGATGGCCGGGTTCCAAGCATTCGGTTCGATATTTTCGAACGTCAAACGGCCGGCAAAAAAACCGAGCAGCGATCCCGTGGCAGCCATTACGATCGGCCACAGAATCACCAGCATCACCAGCCAACCGAGACGAGCCCGCGCGTCGGCCCGGGCCTCGGGCGAGCGATAGGGGTTGGCGTCATGGTTGGAAGATGCGGCGGAGTTCATGGCTGATATTGGCGTGTATTGTTAGCCCGCCGTGAATACACGGCGGGAAAGTATTGGTCGGAAGATCAATGGTACATGAACATCATTAAGAAACTCGTTGCGATGCGCGGTACAATGGTTAAGTGTAGGCAAGCGGTCCAGCATTGTGAATCGCTTGGCAAACCTTCCGTGCAAAGCCGGCGATGTTATCGCCAGAGATTAAACGCTATCGTTAGAAATTATCGCTTACTCCGAAGGGGATAAATACACTGCTAGCGGACTTGTGTGGAACGATTGCATTGACATGCATTGCAATCGTTGGGGTTAACAGGCATCTGTCGCAACATTAGACTTCATAAGCGACCAGCGTTTTTAATTTTTCTCCAACGTTCTTGATTCATGGCCCGTATCGTGTTGGCAATGTCCGGCGGGGTCGATAGCAGCGTCGCTGCGCATCTGCTCCGCGAGCAAGGTCACGATGTGATCGGCCTGTTCATGCGCCATGGCGAAACGATCGAGAACGCTTGTGCCACGGGCTCGCCAAAGTCTGCTAGTCTGTTGCCGGTCATCTCGAAGCGCGCCGATCATAAGCAGGGCTGTTGCAGCGCCAGCGATGCCGACGACGCCCGTCGCGTGGCCGATCGGCTCGATATTCCATTTTATGCGCTGGATTTTCAGAGCGAGTTCGGCCGCATCATCGACTATTTCGTCGAAGAGTACACAGCGGCCCGCACGCCCAATCCTTGCGTGATGTGCAACAACTGGCTGAAGTTCGGCAAAATGTTCGAGTATGCCGACAGCGTTGGCGCTCAG
>JAYTAU010000587.1:0-3117 GCA_043737375.1 Planctomycetia bacterium | reverse complement strand
CCGTCGCCTTCGAGCACCAACTGCTCTTTCCCCTCGACATACGACAGCCGATGGGCCTTCGCGGTAAATTGCTGCCCGTCGACTCGGGTATTGCCAATGGCTTGAATTTCGTTGGCATACGTGTTGGCGCCGTTCGCATTGCGACTCGTTACGGGCATTTGCGTGACCACCAGTTGGTCGCAATCCACAGTCGCGGCACGCGGACCATTCTTCTCGGGCCGATCCATGTCGAGTCGATCGTTCCATTTTTCGATCGGCCCATAAATGCAACGCACATCTTCGCGCAGCACCAATTCGCGATGAAGCAGATTGCCGGTCAGCTCGCGTTGAAAATCGACGTGCAAGTAGTTGATCTGTTCGTTGGCCGGCGTGGCAGGCTGCACGACCGGGTTCGAAACCGCGGCGGTACGAGTTGCTGAGGGAGCAGAAGCCGACATACCCGGGATGGCCATCGCGCCGGCGGCGCTCCCCAAGCGCACACTCCGTACCCAGCCCGGCCCTTGGGCACGAATCGCGCCGCTGGTCTGTTCGATTGCCAAGTCGCGGGTGTTGATTTGTTCGACGGCGATCACGCCGCGTTCATCGCTGGTGCGGTTGTCCATTTCGACGCCGCCGATGCAATCGAGCCGATCGACCTGGGAACGTTGCGGATCGCCGGCCGCTGCAAAATCGACGCGCTGTTTCAATCGAACTTCAAGCTGCTCGGTCTTCATCACGCGCAGCTCGGTCTTAGGCACGGCCGGTTTATCGGCGCGAATGGTGCGCGACTCGCTGTTGACGACGACGCCCCCCTCATAGCGCGCGGTGAGTCCGTCGAAACGCATTCCGCCCTGAAAGTCGATCGTCAGCGGAGCCGATTGCATGCCGGCCATCGGCAAAAGCCCATTGGTTGCGGCGTTGGGAGCTAAATTCGGAGGCTGAGCGCCGGGGCGCTGCGCCGTGTTCTCGCGCTGCGTAGTAATATCGCGCTGCGCAGTATTATTGCGCTGCGCGTTCGCATTTGCCGGCAGATTCATGCGACCGATGCCTTCGATCCAGAGCAAATTCTCGCCCCGTTCCAAGCGAATTCGATCGCCGATCATCTCCATGCCGCGCGACGACACCTGGGCCGGCTTGCCGGTCAGCGTGACCGAAGTATCCGGCGCGCTGGCCCGCAGCACGTGTAGACGATCGCCGGTCATGCTCATCGGACGCTCGGCAGTAGTTGTAGGAGAGGACGCCGGTCCCCGATGGTCTGTTGTAGGAGCGGACTCCTGTCCGCGACCCGGATCTGGTCGCCGATCGGAATCGGCTCCTACCGTCGGCGCGACGGCGGACTGGGTTTCGATGAATCGCACGCCCCCTTCGACCGTAACGTCTTCGAGTTGGGTTTGCAGCCCGCGCGTGATGAGCTGCACGCGGATCAGTTTTCCTTCGAGCTCAAAACGCTGTTTGGCCAAAGGGCCGGATGTTCTGCGACTGGCGGCGGAACTCAACGGCAGATTTGCAAAGGGCGCAGCGCCGTTGCGATTGACGTTGGACATCGGCTCGCCGTCGCGATTGCCGCGAGGATTTCCGTTGGCGTTTCCTTGGGTGGTTTGCTTCAGTCCGTCGTTACGATGGTTGCCCGACAGGTTTGCGCCGGTTGCTCCGGCGGAACCGCCATTCAACAGCGGCGTGCCGTTGGCATCGAACCAAACCTCCAAGTGCTCGGTCGATCCGTTGAGTTGCGGCGAACTGAATCGTACGCTGCGCAGCGCCATCATACGCTCGGGCACGGTACGCATGCGCGTTGAAACTCGGTTTGTTTCAGTAGGGAACGCCCTCTGTGGCGTTCCGTTGTTAGCCCCTGCGAATTCGTTAGCCCCGGCGTCCACGCCGGGCCGTAGAACTATGTGACGCGATAACTCGCCATCAAAATACACGGCATCTCCCGACCCACCATCATGCCCACTCAGGGCAGTGGGCATGACACCCGACTTGTTAACGATATTCGATCTGAATTCATGACCACGCAAAGTCGTGGGTATGGCACCCGGCGTTTGATTTACAGGCGGGCTAGCGTTTTGCCGCATCCAGAGATGAATCTCATCGCCTTGCAGATTGCCAAACTGCGGGAAAGTCGTATTGGCTTGGCCGATAATCGAGAGCCGGTGGCTGCCGTCGGCAGGTTGCATCGTCAGTTCTTTCATCCACCGTGCTTCGACCGTGTTGCGCGGATCGTCGGGCGGAACCATGCGAAACCAGCCGGCACCGTTGACCCGTGCGTTGGGTAATCCGCCGACCACCGGGCGCTCGAACATAATCGAGCGACCGTGAAACTCGCTGCCCAACTGTACCAGCGTGACCTCGGGCTGATCGCGATCGGCCTCCAACGTAATGCGGCGCGTGCGAATCTCGTACTCCAACCGGTTGCAACGGGCAACGGCCCCGCTGGACGGCGCGGTGACGGTCACCGGGTTACCAAACGCTTCGAGCCGGCGCGGCTCCATGGCGCCGGGACGAACGTTAGCCCCAGCAGCATGCCCACTCAGGGCAGTGGGCATGGCACCGGAAGCCCGGGGAGCAAAATGAATTCGCAACAACTCGCAGCGCAGTTGATCACTCACCCCTTCGGACACGGTGCGATTGACATCGACGCGATCTTCGAACGAGGCGACCTGATTGACCAAATCAAACTTAAAGGGGCCTTGGCAACGAATGTCGAGCGGTGGTTCAGCGGCGGGACGAGCGGCAACCAATTGCGGCAGCGGCTCGATCTCGCCTTGTGCCTGCGGTCGCGGAGGGATTGAGGATCGATGATCGATGATCGATGAGTGTGCCACCGGCTCCGCCAGTGCCAAACCGCGATCGCCATCCCCCGGCAACAGACCCGCAGACGTGGGTTTCAAATGCATTTGTACATCGTGCATCAATTGCAAGCGTTCGACGCCGCCGACGTTCGGCCCGCGACGCTTGGCCGTGTTGACGCCGGGCAGCAGGTCGATTCGCAGTTCACGACCGCGACCGTAGTTCGGACCGTAACGAAACTCGACGGGGTGTTCAGTCCAAAGTTGCTGTTCTTCGAGTCGAACATCGCGGGTCACGACCTGCAATTCGTCTTGCGCGCCGGCTCGACTGGGCGTGCCATAGATCGTG
>JAYTAU010000586.1:0-3117 GCA_043737375.1 Planctomycetia bacterium | reverse complement strand
TCGCGTTGGTCAACTACTTTCACAGCATTCGATCGACGTCGCCTTCGTCGGCATCGGCGAGAACGGACATTTGGCATTCAACGATCCGCCGGCCGATTTCGAGACGGATTCGCCTTACATCGTGGTCGAACTCGATGAGGCTTGTCGCCGTCAGCAGGCCGGCGAAGGCTGGTTTGCATCGCCGGCCGATGTGCCCAGCCAAGCAATCAGTATGTCGATCCGCCAGATCATGCAGAGCGGGGCAATTGTCTGCACCGTGCCCGATCTGCGCAAGGCCGAGGCGGTTCGCAATTCACTTCGAGGCGCAGTTTCGAACAATGTGCCCGCTTCGATCTTGCAACAACATGCTCAAGTCACGGTGTATTTGGATCGCGAATCCGCAACGTTGTTATGATGGATCGCCTAGCGATCGGACATCGTCGGCTGACTCGATGTTTTCCGCTGTGACCGCGGCATACGTCTCCCGGACTGTTCCCGCACGCGCTACGAATCGTTCGGTAAGACTGCCCGCGATTAAATAAAATTGCCCTACCGCTTGGCACCGGATCACTTCGAGATGTGCACAAATGGGATTGCCGTCGCCGTTGAGAATCTCGATGGCCAAGAACTTGGCCTTTACCATTCTGGTATGCAACAAACTTAAGCCTGCGGTCGATAGATCGCGGGTAACGGCTTTAAAGGCTTCGCCGGCCGGTTCGCCGGCGGCATTGATCGGCAGCGCAACTACAACGGCAGTGATAGCGTGACGGGCGCGAGTTCGCTTTTCGTGACCGGAAGACTCCGCGGATTTCATCTTCTCAATGAATCGATAGATCCCGCGCGGCGGATCAGGCAGAGAGTCGTGAGAGATTGGCATTTATGCAGGCATTTAATTCGTCGATCCGTGCAAAACCCGTCACAGCGAGCCGGCTCAGTTTAGTCGTCAGAAGCTCGTCGTCGATGCAGTGCCGTCCGGTTGCAGTTTACTCGTAACAA
Source organism: Planctomycetia bacterium (assembly GCA_043737375.1). Lineage (GTDB taxonomy): Bacteria > Planctomycetota > Planctomycetia > Pirellulales > JALHPA01 > JAWXCH01. The sequence continues at coordinate 2,142 of JAYTAU010000586.1, read as the reverse complement.
AACCCGATGGGGCTACGAAGTTCGGCACGTCCTGCGATGACTTTTGCAATGAATCTTCGGCTCGCTTCAATAGTCGCACGGCATCGTCGCCCGCTGCGAATTCCGCGATGCCGAACTTCAGTTCGAACTTCACATCCTCCATTCGCGATAGCTGCTTGGCGAGCGCATCGCAAATCCGTTCTTGTGGCGATTGGGTCATCGCAGCGTCCGCCTCGGGCAACAGCACGGCAAATTTAGACGGTCCGTATTGAGCGACCAGGTCCTCTTTGCGAACCATCGCGCAGACTTGTTTCGAAGTCATTTTGATCGCCACGTCTCCTTGACCGCGTCGGCTGAGTGCTGCGAACTGATCGATTTCGACAATCATGATGGTCAACGGCGCATCGATCCAGCGCTTGGCATGAATGTGGCTGCGAAGTTGTTCGAGGAAATCGAAACGACTGAGCAGTTGCGTGCCTGACGCCGATTCTGGTGTCCCGGCCAATTTGTGCAGTGAACCGGCTAGTAATGCGACGGCATGATTCGGCGCTGGGATAACTTGCGTCGGCTGAGCGGCGGTTTGAGTTGGCTCAGCGGACTGAGTGTTGATGTTCGCGGGTGTTACGGGCGGCGCGTCCTGCGTCAGCCCAACACGTTTACAAGTGAGACCATCGTGATACGAAGTCCCATTGCGTCCGCTGGACTTCGAGAAGTACACCGCTTCGTCAGCTCTGCGGACGAGCGAATCCCCCTTTTCGCCGATCGCGACGGTTGCCAATCCCAAGCTGGCGGTGACTTTGAGCTCTTGGCCGCCGAACAAGCAGCAACTACTTTCGATCGCTCGGCGAATGCGCTCGCCGATCGGTTGTCCTTCGGCCAACGAAATGTGCGGCAGCACGATGACGAATTCTTCGCCGCCGTAGCGGGCGACCAGACCGATCTTGCGAACGGCGTTGCCGATCACTTGCGCGACGTTGCGCAAGACGGCATCGCCCGCCTGATGTCCGTAACTATCGTTGAATTTCTTGAAATGGTCGACATCCAGCAATATCACCGAGAATACCGTTCCGCTGGCTTGGAAGTTTTTGAGCCGGCGATTCAGTTCTTGATCGAACGCGCGGCGATTGGCAATACCAGTTAATTGGTCTGTCAAGGCGGCGGCCATTTGCGTGTCGAGCAGCTTGCTTTGATCTTCGATCTGTGTTTTGGCCAATACCAACTGCTCGTTCAGTCGGGTATTGGCTCCGGCAATGCGGCTGATCGTGCGCATGACGAAGTCCATGCCATTCACGGCGGCATGTTCTTGACATTGGCTGATGTCCGCGTTGATATCATTCATCGACGCGGTATGGTCGTCGACGTTCTTTTCGATTCCGGCTGCCAGTGCATGCAATTGACTGAGTGCTTCTCGTAGTTCATCCGAGTTGATCGCCGCAGCGCTTTCGACAGTTGGAACCTCGGCCGCCGGCGCGATCGTCGTCGCACCGACGCTCGGCACTTGCACCGCGACGGGTGATGACGATGCGCGGCGTAGCCGAGTCCATTCGCGCATCAGGAAAAACCCGGCGCCGAATGCAACCCAGGCCACTGCGACCATGATCACGTAAAAGACGAAGTGTTCCATTGCGACTCGCCAACCTACTCGGAACGAAAAAAATCGCGACACCAAGATATGCGTTACAGTTGGCTCGGTGTCCATGCAATCGGAGAGGAGACGAATTTAATAAGTCCGAGATGAGAAAATGTGTGCCGGTTATACTGCCTGCGCGGATTGACGCACCGAAGCCGGTTCTGTGGAAACTAATGAATGGCAGGGGTTTCGTGGCCGTCGGCCGAGGATTAAATTACACAGGCGCGGCGGTGCCCCCAACCAATCCACGCTCGACGCGCAAGCGAGTGGATTTAGAAAGCTCAAGAAGCCCTAACTTTGCTGCAGGTTTGATGTGACACTGGCTCTGCCAGTGCTCTGCCACCGGTGAAGCCGGGCGGAACTGCGGCCAGGTGTTGTTTTGCAAAGGATTCAAGGGCCTTGATAGTTAACCGTATTCACCGTGTTCCAACGGAGTGATTCATGGAAAAGCTCAGTGTATTATCCGCTCGCCTGCCCATCTCCGTTGGGCAGATCGCACGGCTGCAAGGTTGGATTCGCACCCGCCGCGACTC
>JAYTAU010000585.1:0-3117 GCA_043737375.1 Planctomycetia bacterium | reverse complement strand
GTGGTAGTTTGCATCTTTCGCAGATCGCCTCGTCGATGTTGCCTTGCCAGTCAGCCTGCCATCGGTTTGCGGGCTGCGCATTTGTTATCGCTCGCTCGCGCGTCGAACTTGAGCGGCAATCGGAGCGATGTTCATTCGGCGGTCAAACAGACTTGTGACGCGGGCTTGCGGTTCGAAATGGTAACGACACCCTCAGCCCCCGGATTCGCCGGGGAACGACTTTCGAGCCGACGTGCTCAGATTCACGCAAATGTAAATTCAAAAATTTGTCTCCCGGCAAAGCCGGGGGCTGAGTGACTCGCAGGATCCACATTTGAATTCGTTGCCGCACGAAACGACCTGGACATCGAATCCTGTTTTCGATACTGTCCGCCCCTCACGGCAACGTTCGTTTCTGATCGTGCATGCACTCTTGCGGAGAACTGAATGACTTCGGGCGACGCATCTAACGCCGGCCTGCCGTCGCTACTGCGTCGTGCGCAAGATCTGGTGTTGCCGATCGGCATCATCGGTAGCGTGCTGGTGATATTGGTGCCGATGCCGCCGGCGTTGATGGACATCATGTTGTCCTGCAACATCGCGGTGGCGGTCATCATTTTGCTGACGACGATCTACGTCAAAACACCACTTGAATTTAGCGTGTTTCCGTCGTTGCTGTTGGCGACGACGTTGGCTCGTTTGGTATTGAATATTGCGACCACGCGATTGATTCTCACCCGCGCACCGATCGATGGTGCGATGGCTGCCGGCCACGTCGTCAAAGAGTTCGGCGAATTCGTGGCCGGTAACGACCTTGTGGTCGGGATCATCATTTTTGTGATCATCATTGTGATTCAGTTCATTGTGATCACCAAAGGTGCCACTCGTATCAGCGAAGTTGCCGCGCGCTTCGCGTTAGATGGTATGCCTGGTCGGCAAATGGCGATCGACGCCGATTTGAACGCCGGTACCATCGACGAAATGGAAGCTCAACGCCGGCGCCAAGAAATCACGCGCCAGGCCGACTTTTTTGGAGCGATGGACGGTGCCAGCAAGTTCGTGCGCGGCGATGCCATCGCGGCCATCATGGTCGCCATTATCAATATCGTCGGCGGCTTGGTGATCGGCGTCATCAACGGCGGCATGAGCATTGGCGAAGCGCTGCACGTGTTCACGATGTTGACCATCGGCGATGGTATCGCCAGCCAAGTGCCGGCGTTTCTGATCTCGCTGGCTGCCGGTTTGATCGTCACGCGTAGCAGCTACGAAGTGAATTTGCCCAAAGAGTTTGTCGGACAATTGTTGGCGCGGCCGCAGCCGTTGGTGATCACCGGCGCATTTTTAGGACTGTTGGTATTCACAAACTTGCCCGCATTTCCGTTGATGACGATCGGTACATCTTGCTTTGTGATGGCCTTTATGCTGACGAAGAACCGCAAGCGCGACGTCGTCGAAGCCGCGTCAAAAGCCAAAACCGAAGCAGCCAAGCCTGCCGAAGAACGTATCGAAGATTATTTGACCACCGACCCGATGGAGATCGAATTGGGCGTCGGGCTGATTCGTTTGGCCGATCCCAAGCGCGGCGGAGATTTGCTCGAACGCGTGCAGCGCGTACGGCAGAACGTGGCGGCCGAGATCGGCATCATCATGCCCAAGGTCCGCATTCGCGACAATGTGCGACTTGATCAAAATCAGTACCGCATCAAAATTGCCGACATGCCTGTGGCAGATGCGATCATTGAACCCGGCAAACTGATGGCGATGGACTCGGGCCTGACGACGGGGAAAATACGCGGAACCGACACGCGCGAGCCGGCGTTCAACACTCCGGCAACCTGGATCGAACAGGGACAGCGCAGCCAGGCCGAAATGTTCGGCTACACGATCATCGAACCGGCCAGCGTGTTGGCGACGCACCTGACCGAGACCGTGCGAAAACATGCCGACGAAATTCTGACGCGTGACGCGACAAAGCATCTGATCGACGAGCTGAAACAAACGCAGCCGGCGACCGTCGAAGAGCTGATCCCCAGCCAAATGAAGCTGGCCGAAGTGCAGCGAATTTTGCAAATGCTATTGCGCGAGCAAGTGCCGATTCGCCAACTCAGTCCGATTTTGGAGACGCTAGGCGATTACGCATCGCGGACCAAAGATCCGATTCTGCTTGCCGAGTATGTGCGACATCGCCTGGCACGGACGATCTGTACGCGCTACCGCGATAAAGAAAATCGACTCTATGTCGTTACGCTGGACCCGGCATTGGAAGACCGCATTCGCGCCGGAATCGAACACAACGAACGCGGGCTATTCATTCGTATGTCGCCGCCGGCGGTCGAAGCGACTTGCCGTCAGATTGCCGCCGAAACCGAAAAACTGATCCGCAAAAATCATACGGCGATTCTGTTGGTCAGCCCGCAAATTCGCGCCGGGCTGAAGCAGATGACGGCGTCGAATCTGCCGCGGCTGATCGTGCTGAGCTACAACGAAATCACGCGTGACACGCAGATCGAATCGGTCGGCATGGTTACCGACGCAAAGGCGTAATTACAAATTACGAAGTACGAATTACGAAGGGCTAAACGTGAGTGGCGCGGTCCACTGAACACTGAATCTAAACACTGTGCATTATTTTGTAATTCGTACTTCGTAATTTGTAATTCGCCCTTAATCTCCGACCCCTTCGCTTCATGGAACTCCGCACCTACCGCGCTAAATCGATGCAGCAGGCGCTCGCACTCGTCCGCCAGGACCTTGGTCCCGGTGCTGCCGTGTTGCACACGCGCGATGTTCGCGCCGGCGGGCTGCTTAGTTTCTTGCCAGGGATGCGTCGGATCGAAGTCACCGCCTCGAACCAGATCGCGGTGCCGAGCCGACTGCCGATTCGCTCACAAGGCATTGATCTTAGTCGACCCGATGAAGTGGCAGCGGCGCTCGGCCCCTCAGCGCTCAACGTGCGATCGCGCGGTATGGATTCGTCAGGTGCTTCACGCAGTTCGTACGGCGACCTTTCGTCGGCTGCGGGTTCGTCGGCGGCCAAACTGAACACCATGGTGGACGACCTGTGTCAACGCACGCGCAAGTCGCCTGCGCATGACATGCCCGAGTCGCTATTTCATTTGTTTACTGACTTGATCGAGG